>JAISUO010000110.1 GCA_031272035.1 Synergistaceae bacterium | reverse complement strand
CCTGAGGGAGTGGAAATGGTAATGCCGGGAGACAACGCGAACTTCGAGGTTGAGCTGATCGTGCCGATAGCGATGGAAGACGGGCTTCGCTTCGCGGTGCGTGAGGGCGGTCACACGGTAGGCGCCGGCGTCGTCACTCAGATCCTTGAGTAATGTCCTCCTTCGGCAGACAGAACGCAGAGGAAAATTAAAGTGGCGAAAAAAATACGTATTCGCTTGAAAGCCTTCGATCACAGGGTACTGGATACCTCCGCGTCCCAGATAGCTGAAACGGCGGAAAGAAGCGGGGCTGTAGTGTCGGGTCCCATTCCTCTTCCGACGGAGATCAGCCGGGTGACGATTTTGAAGTCTCCCCATAAGGACAAGGACGCGAGAGAACAGTTTGAAATGAGAACGCACAAGCGTCTGATCGATATTATCAATCCGACGCAGAAAACGATGGATGCGTTAATGCAGCTCAATCTTCCCTCTGGAGTCGACATCCAGATCAAGCTCTGAGAAGAGCGGGAAGCGCTGGCTGAAAGGAGAGAAAGTTAATGGGCATAGGGTTGCTGGGGAAGAAGATCGGCATGACTCAGGTCTTCAATGAGCAGGGACAGGCGATTGCGGTCACGGTGATCGCGGCCGGGCCCTGTCCTGTGATTGCCGTTCGTACCCCCGAACAGAACGGATACTCTGCCGTTCTTCTCGGCTATGGAGCGGTTAAGCCGCGCAAGCTGTCCAAACCCCTCAAGGGCCTTTTCGATAAGGTCAAAGTCGAACCCAAACGTACGCTGAGGGAATTCAGAATGAACGCAACGGAAGGGTACGAAATTGGGCAGGAGATCAGGGTAGATTTGTTCGAGCCGGGTGAGCAGGTGGACGTCAGCGGCGTCAGCAAGGGAAAGGGGTTTGCCGGAGTAATCAAGCGTTACCACTTCGGCGGCCAGCAGTTCAGCCATGGAACGTCGGTCATGCACCGCCATGGCGGATCCAGCGGAGCTATTTCCTATCCGGGGCGCGTGTTTCCAGGTAAGCGGATGCCGGGACATATGGGAAATGAAAAAGTGACGGTTAAAAACCTGACGATTGTAGCGGTGGACCTGGAAAACAACCTCCTTCTTGTCAAAGGGGCTGTACCTGGGGCTAAAAACAGCCTGGTCACCCTCTGCAAAAAGAAGTGACGGACCGGAAGGAGGGTTCAGAGCTTATGTCTGTAATCAAAGTAGTGGATTTCAATGGACAGGATGCGGGAGAGATGACGCTGTCCGACGTGGTGTTCGGCGCGCCGCTGCACATGCCCGCCATGCATCAGGTGGTGGTGGCTCATCTGGCCAACTGCAGACAGGGAACGCATTCCACCAAAACCCGGGGCGATGTGAGAGGCGGCGGTAAGAAGCCCTGGAAGCAGAAGCATACCGGTCGGGCACGACAGGGAAGCAGCCGTTCTCCGATCTGGACGCACGGTGGAGTCGCCCACGGCCCCAAGCCCCGCGACTATCACCAGAAGGTGAACAAAAAGGTGCGCCGCCTGGCTATGCTGAGCGCGCTCTCGATGAAGGTCAGAGAGGAACTTCTGACCGTGGTAAAGGGATTTGAGCTGGACAAACCATCCACAAAGGCGATGAAGACCTTTATGGAAGCGATCAACGCTCAAAAGGCCCTGGTCGTGTTCCATGCCAACGGCGACAATCTGGTGCGGTCGGCGCGCAACATTCCGGGGACCAAAATCATGAACGTCGCCAGCATCAACGTATATGACCTGCTCAACTCGAAAACCGTGGTGGTGACCCCTGAAGTGGTCGCCCGTCTTGAGGAGGTCTACACAAGATGAATCTGGTTGCCCATGACATTATCATCCGGCCGATCATAACGGAGAAAAGCAGCGCCATGATGGAGCACAACAAGTACACCTTCGAAGTGCACAGGAGCGCCAACAAAATCCAGATTCGAGAGGCCGTGGAACAGATTTTCAAAGTGAAGGTTCTGAGCGTCAACACGATGAACGTTCCTTCCAAGCCCAAGCGAATGGGCGCTTTCATTGGAAAGACGCGTTCCTGGAAAAAGGCCATTGTGTCCTTGCCCGAGGGGCAGCGCATCGAATTTTTCGAGGGCGCCAGTATCTAGGAAGGGGTAAAACACAGTCATGTCGATAAAACAATTTAAACCCTATACCCCGGGCCGCCGGCAGATGACCATCCAGGGGCGTGAGGACATCACCTCGGAGAAACCGGAGCGTTCGCTCACGGCTCCCCTGCGTAAAAGCGGCGGGCGGAACAATACGGGGCGTATCACCATGCGCCATATCGGCGGAGGCCACAGAAGAACCTATCGCCTTATCGATTTTCGGCGCAATAAGGTGGGAATCCCCGGAAAGGTCGCCACGGTCGAGTACGATCCGAACCGCAACGCTCGTATCGCTCTCATCAACTACGCCGACGGCGAGAAGCGCTATATCATTCTTCCCAAGGGGCTGAAGGTGGGCGACACCATTTACGCGGGAGCGGAAGCGGACATCACGCCCGGCAACGCTCTGAAGCTGAAGGACATGCCGGTGGGAACCATCGTTCACAATCTGGAGCTGGAACCCGGTCGGGGCGCGAAGCTGGTTCGGGCTGCGGGAACGTCGGCGCAGCTCATGGCCAAAGAGGGAAAATACGCCTATCTTCGTATGCCCAGCGGCGAGCTCCGCCTGATTCTTCAGGAGTGCATGGCCACCGTCGGGCAGGTGGGCAATGAAGATTATGAAAACATTTCTCTTGGCAAGGCGGGAAAAACCCGCTGGAAGGGTCGCCGTTCCAAAGTTCGGGGAATGGTCATGAACCCTGTGGATCACCCGATGGGTGGCGGTGAAGGCAGAAGCAAGAGCCACAAGCATCCTCTTTCGCCCTGGGGAACGCCCGCCAAGGGCTATCGTACGCGCAAACACAAGCCTTCCGACAGGCTGATCGTTCGCCGTCGCTACGAAAAGTAGACGTGAGGAGGGAATTTTCAGGATGGCTCGTTCGGCTAAGAAAGGACCCTATATAGAGCAGCGTCTCCTGGCGAGGGTCGAAGATATGAACACGTCGGGAAACAAAAAAGTGCTTAAAACATGGTCGCGTCGTTCTACCATAGTGCCCCAGATGATAGGGCATACCATCGCGATTCACAACGGGCGTATGCATTTGCCCGTTTACATCAGTGAAAATATGGTGGGACACAAACTGGGGGAGTTCGCTCCGACGCGCAAATTCGGACATCACGCGGGGCAGGAACGCTCCACCAAAGGAAAGTAGGAGGAACGGGCGATGGAAGCGGAAAAAATCGAAGCTAAGGCCATGGCTCGTCAGATTCGGATCTCACCGGCCAAAGTGAGGCAGGTACTGGCTCTCATCCGGGGGAAAGGCGCTGAAGACGCCATGACGATTCTGCGTTTCAGTCCTCAGAAAGCGGCGCGCGTAGTGTCCAAAATTTTGCAGAGCGCGATAGCGAACGCCGAGCATAACTATGGGATGGATACGGATAAACTGAAGGTTTCGACGGCTTATGTCGATCAGGGCCCTTCTCTGAAGCGTTTCAGACCGGCTTCCATGGGTCGCGCGCATCCGTACGTGCATCGCACATCTCATATAACCGTCAAGGTTGCGGAACGTTAGGAGGGTCTGACAACGTGGGACAGAAGGTACATCCCGTAGGATACAGGCTGGGAGTTACGACGGAATGGGAGTCCAAGTGGTACGCGGGCCCCAGAGATTACGCCAAAAAATTGCACGAAGATCTGAAACTTCGTGAGTGGATTATGAAGAAATGGGAAGGCGCAGGCATTTCCCGGGTAGAAATCGAAAGAATCGGACACGTGGTTCGTTTCACCATCTGGACGGCGCGGCCGGGTGTGGTTATCGGGCGCGGGGGCACTGAAATCCAGGTCATCAAGGATGAACTGCAGAAGCTCACCGGCGGCAAGGTGATGATCAACGTTCAGGAGATCAAAAATCCCGATGTTGTGGCGCAGCTTGTGGCGGAGGGAATTGCCGCCTCTCTGGAGCGCCGCATCTCGTTCCGCCGCGCGATGAAACAGGCCATTTTCCGCGCGACGAAATCCGGAGTGAAGGGGATCAAGGCCCAGGTGGCCGGACGCCTCGGAGGAGCGGAAATCGCCCGTACCGAGTGGTACAACGAAGGCCGTCTGCCCCTTTCAACCATACGGGCGGATATTGATTATGGCTTTGCGGAAGCCGTCACCATGTACGGCGTTATCGGCTGCAAAATCTGGATTTACCGTGACCGAGAGAATGAACGCCCCGTTCAGCAGCGTTCGAATAAAAGGCAGAGGGGGTAGACGTTCATGCTGATGCCCAGCAGGGTAAAATATCGTAAATCCCACCGCAGCCCGCTTCGAGGTTTTTCCAAGGGCGGTGTGAGCGTGGCTTTCGGCGACTGGGGACTTCAGGCTCAGGAGAACGCCTGGATCACCGCGCGCCAGATTGAAGCCACCCGCGTGGCGATTTCACGAAAGATGAAAAAAGGCGGCAAAATCTGGATTCGCATTTTCCCCGACAGGCCCTACACGAAGAAGCCTCTGGAAACGCGTATGGGTAAGGGAAAAGGCGCGCCGGAATTTTGGGTGGCCGCTGTAAAACGAGGCCGCGTAATGTTTGAAGTGGCCGGAGTTTCGAAGGATGTGGCCGAACAGGCTTTTCGTACCGCTTCCCACAAACTGCCGATCAGGGTTAAGATTGTGGCGAGAGAAAGTATGGGTGGTGAAGAGTGATGGAAACGGCAAAACTTCGCGAACTCGGACTGGACGAGCTCCAGGAAAAGTATCGTCAATATAAGGAAGAACTGTTCAACCTTCGTTTTCAGAACGCGATAGGACAGCTTAAAAATACGAATCGCATCAAAGATGTCCGTAAGACGATTGCCAGAGTCCTGACCATTGCGGGAGAAAAGAGCCGCGCTTTGGAAAATTCGGCGGACGGAAGGTAGGATCTCCATGGATGTGAAAGAAATGGAACTCAAAGAGGAAGCGGGACTTTCCCACCGAAAGATAAGAGTGGGAGTGGTCGTCAGCAACAAAATGAATAAAACGGTTGTGGTGAAGGTGAGCCGTCACGCCGAACACCCTCTTTACGGCAAACGGATCATCAAAACCAAAAAGTACGTGGCGCACGACGAAGAGAACACCTGCCGCGTGGGAGACCAGATTCGCATCCGCGAGACGCGTCCCATGAGTCGGACCAAAAGATGGGAACTGGTAGAAATTGTGCAGCGGGCTCCTGTTTTCGAGTCTGATACACCCGGGAAGGAGTAAATTATGATCCAGTTGACGACAGTTTTGAATGTCGCGGACAACTCCGGAGCCCGAAAGCTTTTTTGCATTCAGGTGATGGGGGGAAGCAAGCGCAAATGGGGGACGATCGGAGATGTCATAGTCGCTTCCGTGCGTGAGGCCATCCCCAACAGCAACATAGCGAAAGGCGCCGTTGTGAAGGCCGTCATCGTCCGCACCAAAAAAGAGGTGAGGCGTCAGGACGGATCCTACGTTCGTTTCGACGACAACGCAGCGGTTATCATCGACGGCAACGGAGAACCCAGGGGGACCCGCATATTTGGCCCCGTCGGCCGGGAGCTTCGCGCAAAGAAATATATGCGCATCCTTTCTCTGGCGCCGGAAGTGGTTTAGGAGGCGCATTGCACGATGACGATGAGAATTAAGAAGAACGACCGGGTCCGCGTCATATCCGGAAAGGATAAGGGGAAAGAGGGGAAGATCCTGAGGCGCATTCCCGACAGAGACATGGTCGTTGTGGAGGGAATCAACATGGTTTCGCGCCACATGAAACCGAGTCAGAAAAATCCCCAGGCCGGCATACATCGACAGGAAGCGCCCATTTACGCTTCCAAGGTGATGCTGGTGTGCCCTCAGTGCGGGGCCGCCACAAGGGTGGGCTCTTCCTTTTTGGAGAGCGGCAAAAAAGTTCGCGTCTGCAGAAAATGCAGCGAGATCATTGACCGAGCCTGAAGGGAGAGTCGGAAATGACACCGCGCATTTTGGAAAAGTATAAAACGGAAATTTGTCCCGCGCTGATGAAGGAGTTCAGCTACAAAAACGTGATGCAGCTTCCCCGTGTTCAGAAGGTTGTGGTGAACATCGGAGTCGGTGACGCGAAGGTGGACATCAAGTTCATGGACGCGGCTATCGCCGAGCTGAGAGCCATTACGGGACAGCAGCCTCTTCTGAAGCGGGCGAAGAAATCGGTTGCGGGGTTCAAGGTACGCGAGGGGATGCCTGTGGCCTGCACGGTCACGCTCAGAGGAACGCGCATGTGGGAGTTTCTCGACAGGCTGATCTCTCTGGCGCTGCCGAGCATCAAGGATTTTCAGGGAATTTCGAAACGCGGATTCGACGGTCGGGGAAACTACAACCTCGGTCTGCGGGAGCAGCTCATTTTCCCCGAAATCTCGTACGATAAGGTTATTCGGCCGCGGGGCATGAATGTTACGATTGTGACCTCGGCGAACAGCGATGAAGAGGCGTACGCGCTTCTCAGGGGCATGGGAGTGCCCTTCAACCGTTAAGAGGGGAGACAGCGAAGAATGGCGAGAAAAGCTATGAGGCACAAGGCGACCTTACCCCCGAAGTTCGAGGTGCGGCAGCATAACCGCTGCCCGCTGTGCGGAAGGGTACACGCCTATATGAGGATGTTTGACATGTGCCGTTGCTGCTTCCGTAAGCTTGCCCGCGAGGGCAGAATACCCGGCGTAGTCAAGTCGAGCTGGTAGGCCGGACAGGGGGCAACAGATATGTACGTTAACGATCCCATCGCGGATATGCTCACGAGAGTGCGCAACGCGAACATGATATACAGCGAGAGTGTGGATGTTCCTGCGAGCAAAATAAAACTGGCGATCGCAAGGATTCTGAAAGAAGAGGGCTACATCAAAAACTTCAAGACGATTACGGACCCCAAAAAGCCCTACGCCTCCATCAGGATATTCCTCTCCTATGGTCCGGAGCGGGAACGCGTCATTCAGGGACTTCGCAGGATCAGCAAACCGGGCCGGCGGATTTACGTGGGCCGGGACAGACTGCCTCTGGTGATGGGTGGGCTTGGACTTGCGGTGGTTTCGACCTCTCAGGGTCTGAAATCCGGAGCGGAAGCCGCAAAACTGGGCCTGGGCGGAGAAGTTCTCTGCTATGTCTGGTAGGAGGAGGGGAGAGTAGATGTCTCGTATAGGACGAAAGGCGATTCCTCTCCCGAAAGGGACGACCGTTACCGTGAAAGAGGATAAAATTCTGGTGAAGGGGACCCGCGGCGAGCTGCAGACTCCTCTGATGCCTGGCATTTCGGTCGCTGTGGAAGACGGCCGGATTGTGGTCGCCAGAGAGAACGACGAGAAGCAGACCTGCGCCTGGCACGGAATGACCCGGGCTCTTGTGGCCAACATGGTCACGGGGGTGACCGAGGGCTTCCAGAAGACTCTGGAGATCGTGGGAGTCGGCTGGCGCGCGCAGATGCAGGGCAAAAAACTCGTTTTGAACGTGGGATATTCCCACCCTGTGGAGTTCGACCCGCCAAAGGGAATTGAGATCGTGGTGGAAAACCCGATCAAGTTCATTGTCAAAGGGAACGATAAGCAGCTTGTGGGAGAAACCTGCGCCGTCATCCGCGCGGTTCGTCCTCCTGAGCCCTACCACGGAAAGGGAATTCGCTATTCGGACGAGCATATCGTCCGCAAGGCCGGCAAAACCGGCGCGAAGTAGCGGTGTGAGGTGGATTTGATGAAAAAAAGAAGCAGAAACGACATGCGGGTGATTCGCCATCAGCGTCTGCGCCGTACGCTTTCCGGTACTGCGGAGACTCCGCGCATGGCCGTCTATCACAGTCTTAGTCATATTTACGTGCAGCTGGTCGACGACGAAAAGGGGCATACCCTGGCCTCGGCTTCCACGCTGGAAAAGGACATTCAAAGCGGCTTGAAGGGAACCTGCAATATCGATGCGGCCAAAATCGTGGGCAAACTTGCCGCGGAGCGAGCCAAAGCCAGAGGCATCGAATCGGTGGTCTTCGATCGCGGAGGACATCTGTATCACGGAAAAATCAAAGCACTGGCGGACGCGGCTCGCGAGGCCGGTCTCAGGTTCTGATTCGGGGAGAGCAGGCAGATTATGATCAAAAAGAGAATCGATGCCAAGGGTTTGGAACTGAAGGAGCGCGTCGTCGCCATCAACCGCGTGAGCAAGGTCGTCAAGGGAGGAAAACGATTCAAGTTTGCCGTCCTTGTGGTGGTGGGAGACGAAAATCGTTATGTGGGCGTCGCCATCGGCAAGGCCAAGGAAATATCCGAGGCCGTTCGCAAGGGGATCGACAAGGCCGGAAAGGACCTGGTCGAGTTGAAGCGCATGGGTGATACCCTGCCCCATCCCGTTCAGGGACAGTTCGGAGCGGCCAGCGTTCTTTTGAAGCCGGCCCCCGCCGGTACGGGAGTCATCGCGGGCGGTGTGGTGCGCGCCATCATGGAGCTTGGGGGAGTGAAAAACGTGGTCACGAAAGTGGTGGGCCGTACGTCCAACTCCATCAACGTGGCCTGGGCGACCCTGGAGGCGCTGAAAGAGAGCCGCACAGTGGACGAGATTTTCAGACTCAGGGGTAAAAAAGCTCCCGAGCCCGCTGTCGCGGCGGAATAGGAGGTCGTACCCATCATGGCCAATATCAGGATTAAATGGGTCAAAAGCGCCATCGGCTTTCCCGCCCGGCAGAAACGGACGCTGGAGGCCCTTGGATTCAAAAAACTGCAGTCCGTCGTGGAGCACGAGGATACCCCTCAGATCCGCGGCATGATCGAGAAGGTCCGTCATCTTGTGAAGGATATATCCGACGACCAGGGAGGTGTGGACAGATGAACCTGCATGATCTCCGAGCGGTTCCCGGAGCCAAACGCGCGCCAAAACGTCTGGGACAGGGAACCGGCAGCGGGACGGGAAAAACGGCGGGTAAGGGAAACAAGGGACACAAATCCCGCACGGGCGGCGGAGTGGGCCCTGGTTTCGAGGGAGGCCAGATGCCTCTTTCCCGCAGAATTCCCAAACGAGGGTTCAACAACGCACGTTTCGCGAAAGAATATCAGATTGTCAACCTGAGTCTGCTGAATGAAAAATTTGAAAGCGGACAGGAAATTACGGTGCGGGAGCTTCACAACGCGGGGCTTGTCCGCTCGGCGTCCCTGCCCGTCAAAGTTCTCGCAAAGGGAGAGGTAGACAGGGCATTCACTCTCCGGGTCAACGCGATCAGTCAAAGCGCCAGACAGAAAATCGAGGCGGCGGGCGGGAAGGCAGAGGTGATCTGACGTGTTGGGATCCTTTGGCGATGCTTTCAGACTCCCTGATCTGAAAAGAAGGATACTTTTCACGCTGGGGGCTCTTTTCATCTTTCGCCTTGGAGCTCATATCCCTGCACCGGGCATCGATACCGAGGCGATGGCCGCTCTTTTCAACAGCGGCAGCGGTGGTATCCTGGATTTCCTGAACCTGTTTTCAGGCGGAGCTCTCAGTCGTTTCAGCATTTTTTCTCTTGGAGTGGCTCCCTACATCAATTCCAGCATCGTAATGCAGCTGCTGGTGGTGATCTTCCCTTACCTGGAAAAGATGCAGAAGGACAATGAGGAAGGAAGAAAGAAGATCATCCAGTGGACGCGTTACGGCTCGATTCCCTTTGCCGTGGTGCAGGCCATCGGTCTGACCACCTGGCTGGGCAGCGTCAGCAATCCCCCCATTTTTTCGGGAGGGGTTTTCGACGCTTTTGTCGTGGCGATTACGCTGACGGCCGGTTCCATCGCGGTGATGTGGCTGGGGGAGGAACTTTCCGATCACGGAATTGGAAATGGAATTTCCCTTCTGATTTTCGCGGGAATCGTGGCGCGTATGCCGGGGGCCGTTATGCAAACCTGGAGGCTGTTGATCGCAGGATCCATGAATATTTTTGTTCTTTTGGGCGTTCTCATTCTGATGGTGATTGTGGTGGCCGCCTGTATTTTGCTTCAGGAGGGTCAGCGCCGCCTGCCGGTGCAGTACGCCAAGAGAGTCGTTGGAAACAAGGTGTATGGGGGGCAGAGCACCTTCATTCCCCTTCGTGTGAACCAGTCGGGAGTTATCCCCATCATCTTCGCCTCTTCGCTTCTGATTTTCCCCACAACGGTGGCGAATTTTCTGGGAGACAGCACGGCGGGCCGTTTTCTGCGCTCTCTTTTTGCTTACGGAAGCTGGTTCTACATGATTTGTTACATCCTGCTGATCGTTTTCTTTTCTTATTTCTACACGGCGGTGGTCTTCAATCCCAACGACATCGCCAACAACATGAAGAAATATGGCGGGTTCATTTTGGGAATACGTCCGGGTCAGCCCACGGCGGACTATATCACCAAAGTCATGGAGCGCATCACCCTGGGCGGAGCGATCTTCCTGGCCGTGGTGGCCCTTGTCCCCAACCTGATGTCCGGGCTGATGGGAGCCAACGCGTTTTATTTCGGGGGAACCGCGGTTCTGATCGTCGTGGGCGTCGCGCTGGACACGGTGCATCAGATCGAAGCCCAGCTCCTGATGCGTCATTATGACGGAATTCTGAAAAAATCCGGAGGAAAAGCCGGAAGCCTGCTTCGCATGTGATGCTGCGAGACGCCTGGAAGGAGGTCGATGAGAGATGCGGCTGGTTCTTTTGGGAGCTCCAGGTGCAGGTAAGGGAACTCAGGCGAATTTGCTGAAGGAGAAATATGGTTGCGTCCATATCTCCACGGGGGACATTTTCAGAAGGAACCTGAAGGAAAAAACGGAACTGGGTCTGCAGGCCGAGTCCTTTATGAGCAGAGGGGAACTCGTTCCCGACAGCCTTGTCGTTAAAATGGTATCGGAGCGATTCCGGGAGAAGGACGTGGCAAAGGGCTTTCTTATGGACGGGTTTCCGCGCACGATCGTTCAGGCCGAGGCCTTCGAGACCGTTCTGAACGAACGGGGTTATCCTCTGGACGGGGCTCTGCTTTTGAAGATCGAGGAGGAAGTCCTCGTTCAGCGTCTGACAAATCGCAGGACCTGCCGTTCCTGCGGAGGAATCTCGAATCTTCTGACGATGAGGGAACCCGAGGGGAAAAGATGCCTGACCTGCGGAGGAGAACTGTATCAGAGAGAAGACGACGAGGAAGAGGTTATCCGCAATCGTCTGAAGGTCTACCGTGAGCAGACGGCGCTTCTGGTCGCCTGGTACGGGCAGCGGGGAATCCTTTACGAGTGCGACGCCTCGGGAACGCAGGAAGAAATATTTACGAAAATACAGATGACTTTGGAGAAGCATGGTATATCTTAAGACGGAAGAAGAAATCGTGCTGATGCGCAAAGCGGGAAAAGTGGTTGCCGATATCCTCGATGCGCTCAGAGAAACGGTTCGCCCGGGAGTTTCCACCGCCGAACTGGATCGGGTGGCGGAAAAATATATTGAACTTTCGGGGGGAACCGCGGCATTTAAAGGGTATCGGCCTTTTCACGCGGCTGTTCCCTTTCCGGGTACGGTGTGCGCCTCGGTGAACGAGGAGATTGTTCACGGTATTCCCAGCGATGGTCGGATTCTGGCGGAAGGAGACATCGTCAGCGTCGATGTGGGGGTGTGTCTTGAGGGATATTATGGAGACGCGGCCTGCACTTATCCGGTTGGGACCATTGACGTGGGACGGAAAAAGCTGCTGCGGGTCACGGAGGAAGCTCTGAATTTGGCGCTTGCGGCTGTGAAAACGGGAAATACCGTGGGAGATGTGGGGTACGCGGTGGAGAGCTACGTTCTCGGGCAGGGGTTCGGAATCGTGCGGGATTACACCGGACACGGCGTCGGGAAAAAACTTCACGAAGCGCCTCAGGTTCCCAACTTCGGGAAACCGGGCAGGGGAGTGACCCTGCAGTGCGGCATGACCCTGGCCATTGAGCCCATGGTTATGGCCGGAAAAGAGCAAGTGGCGATCGGATCGGACGAGTGGGTTGTGGTTACTGCCGATGGTTCCGACGCGGCGCATTTTGAGAGGTCCATCGTCGTGACGGATGATGGCCCCGAGATTTTGACCCCGTGGATAAGCCGTCTGGATTGATTTTGAAAAGAAATTCCGGAAACAATGAAAAAATCGCCGGACGAATATCGAGTGGGGCAGGTTGTTATCTCGAAGAGGGGTAAAGATGTCGGGCATATATACGTGATTGCAGGATTTTTGGCCAAAAACAGGCTGGCGCTGGTGGACACGAAGCATTTCAGCGTTTCCCGGCCCAAGTCTAAAAATCCCCGCCATATCCAGACGACGCGGCGTTTTCTCGACGCGGAAACGATGGCGTCCATCGAAAAGGGCAGGGAAATCGATCACGAAGAGTTGCGGCGTTTTTTGAGGACCTCGGAAGAAAGCGTATGAGTCGGAGCAGAGAGGCAGGGCAGCGAATGGCAAATAAGGAAACGTCAGGGAAGGAAGAAGTGATAGAGGCCAAGGGCGTGGTGTCGGAACCTCTTCCCAACGCCATGTTTCGCGTGGAGCTGGAAAACGGGCATAAACTTTTGGCTCATGTATCGGGCAAGATGCGAATGCATTTTATTCGAATACTTCCGGGAGATCGGGTTTTGGTTGAAATTTCTCCTTATGATTTAACGCGGGGGAGAATTATTTACAGGTATAAATAGGGTCTTTGTGAGCGGCTTTTGTACAGCTTTTTTTTACAACCCTGAAAAATTTATAAAGTTTCGGTGGAGGAGTGGGACCATGAAAGTCAGACCGTCGGTAAAGCCGATATGTGAATTTTGCCGTGTGGTGAGGCGCGGTGGCGTTGTGCGGATCATCTGCAGCCGGGATCAGCGTCACAAGCAGCGCCAGGGAGTGAGGAGGTAATCGAATGGCTCGTATAGCGGGAGTGGACATCCCCAGAGAAAAACGCGTGGAGATTGCTCTGACGTATATTTTCGGAATTGGTCTGCCCTCAGCGCAGAAAATTCTGGCGAAAACAGGAGTAAATCCCGATACGAGGGTGAAGGATCTGACGGAAGAGGATACCCAGAAACTTCGCCGCGAGATTGAGGATAACTACAGAGTCGAAGGCGACCTCCGGCGTGAGGTGTCCATGAACATCAAGCGCCTCATCGACATCGGCTGCTACAGAGGAATTCGTCATAAACTGGGACTTCCCGTTCGGGGGCAGAGGACGAAAACGAATGCCAGAACCCGCAAGGGCCCGCGGCGTACCGTCGCCAACAAGAAGATGGCCGGCAAGTAAAATGAGATTCAAGTCGAATTGACTGTGAAGACGACAGAAAGCATGTGGAGGCGAAAAACGCGTGGCTAAGAGGACTGTTCGTAAGGGCAAAAAACGTGAGAAGAAGAACATAAATTATGGAGTGGCGCATATTTATTCGACGTTCAACAACACGATCATGTGCATCAGCGACAAGGGCGGAAACGTTCTGTCCTGGGCCAGCGGGGGCAACGTCGGGTTCAAGGGAACGCGTAAATCCACTCCGTTTGCCGCACAGATCGCGGCCCAGCAGGTGGCAAAGGGAGCTCAGGAGCACGGGGTGCAGGAGATCGACGTCATTGTCCGGGGCCCTGGTCCCGGCCGTGAATCTGCCATCCGTTCGTTGCAGGCGGCGGGCCTTCAGGTGAATCAGATCAAGGATACGACCCCTATTCCTCATAACGGCTGCCGACCGCCCAAGCGACGCCGCGTGTAGCGTTTGACGGGTGATACAGAGTCGGTCGTCGAATTCTCTGCGGAGATAGGAGCATGGAGTTATGTTGGAAACGTTAGAAGAAATTCTGCGGCCTGAAACAATTGAAATAATCAAAGAAGAAAGCAACACGGTGACCCGGGGACGCCTGACCATTGAACCGCTTGAGCGCGGCTACGGCATGACCCTGGGTAACGCGTTGCGTCGGGTTTTGCTGTCCTCCATCGGAGGGGCTGCCATTACCTCCGTCCGGATGGAGGGAGTTCTGCACGAGTTCAGTACCGTCCCGGGCGTGCGGGAGGATGTCATTGAGATTTTGATGAACCTGAAGCACGTTCCGGTTCGTTCGCTGGCCAAAGAGGTGCGTATGCTGCATCTGGACCTGGAAGGCCCGGCGAACGTAACGGCAAAGGACATTCAGGTCGACAGCGAAATCGAATTTGTCGATCCGGATGTAAAAATCTGTACGCTGGAAGAAGGTTCTCATCTCTCCATGGATCTGTACGTGGAGCAGGGGATGGGGTACCTCTCCTCGGAGCGCCCGCGGCCGACGTACCTTCCTGTGGACGCGCTGCTGACCGACGCCGTTTTTTCTCCCGTGCTTCGGGTGAACTACGAAGTGGAAGCGGCGCGGGTGGGACAGAGGACGGACTATGAACGTCTGATCCTCGATGTGTGGACGAACGGAATCGTGACTCCCGAGGCCGCTGTCTGCGAGGCCGCCCAGATTCTCAACTCGTATTTCGGCCACGTGGTTTCGAAGCTGGAGGTTCGGGACGACCGCGGCGCGGACAAGGAGGGCGGAGCAGTTTCCCCGGCGGAGACGGAGCCCTCGCTCATCCGGAAATCCGGGGTTGGAGAACCGGAGTTTCTGGCTCGTCCCGTGCGAGACCTGGAGCTCTCCATTCGCAGTGAAAACTGCCTGTTGCGCGGAGGAATTCATACGATAGGAGATCTGCTTCAGAAGTCGAAGGACGATCTTCTTAAAATTCGTAATTTGGGTAAAATTTCCCTGAAAGAAATAGGGGACAGGCTCGATGCCGCGGGGCTCAGACTTCGCGACAAAAAGGAAGCCGCAAGGACACCGAAGGAGGATAAAATCCCATGAGACACCGCATGGATCACAGAACGCTCGGACGATACGGCAGTCACAGAATGATGATGCTGTCCAACATGGCAGCCAGTCTTTTTCTGAACGGCCAAATCCGGACCACCGTAACCCGAGCCAGAGAGTTGAGGCGCGTGGCGGAAAAACTCATCACCCGCGCCCGGGGAGGGTCCATTCACGACCGTCGCATCGTCCGCTCCCGTATGCAGCACAAAGAGGCGGCCCTCAAGCTTTTTTCGGAGCTGGCGCCCAGATACGCGTCTTTTGACAAGGGCGGTTACACGCGTATCGTCAAGCTGGGCAATCGCATTGGGGACGGCGCTCCCATGGCCATCCTCCAGTTGATAGAAAAATAAAATCCGCAGGGAAAAACTTGGGTACTCCGTTCGACCCCGTCATTCTCCTGAAGGCGGCAGATTTTGCATACGACGGCGACAAACGGGTTTTGAAGGGGATTTCTCTGGAAGTTGCAAGAGGCGAACGTCTTGTTATCCTGGGTCACAACGGTTCCGGAAAATCGACTCTCGTGAAGATTTTAGGCGCTCTGCAAAACCCTTCGCAGGGCGCCTGTTTTATTTGCGGCTGCGATGTTTCGAAGGCGTCTTTCGCCGAGATCCACAGGAAGGTGAGCGTCGTTTTCCAGAATCCCGAGACTCAGATCGTGGGGGCCGTGGTGGAGGACGACGTGGCCTTCGCGCCGGAAAATCAGGGGCTTCCCTCCGCCGAAATCCAGCGGAGGGTCTCCTGGGCGCTGGAAAAAGTGGGGCTGCTCCACAAACGATCCGCCCTTTCTTCCACTCTTTCGGGAGGGGAAAAACAGCGTCTGGCCCTTGCGGGAGCCCTTGCGGCCGATTTCGAGTGCCTCGTTCTGGACGAGCCGACCGCAATGCTGGACCCGGAGGGCCGCCTGGAAGTGGAGAAAGTGCTGCGGGACATCCACGTTTCGGGAAAGACGATCATTCAGGTGACGCACCGTTTGGAGGACCTGCGGGATGCGGAGCGGGTTCTGGTTCTGTCTCACGGAGAGTGGGCCTGGGAAGGACGCCGGGAGGAGTTTGGAGAGGTTGCGGAGTCTTTGGGATTCGAGCTTCCTCCTCTTTCCGTTCTGGAGAGTCGCCTCGCCTCCAGGGGAGTGACCTTTTCCCCTCCTGCGGCGGAGCCCGCCGCTGAAGCCATCGCCGCGGCTTTCTCCGGGAGCTTCGCCGCTTCGGAAAAAACGGAGGAGACGCCCCGGGCGCGGGAATCGGAGCCTCCCTTTTTTGAAGTCCGCGGTCTGAGCTGCAGTTTCAACCCGTCCACCCCCCTGGAAATGAAGGTTTTGGAGGACGTCTCCTGCCTCGCGCCCTCGGGAGGGTGGCTGTCCGTTCTGGGGCGCACCGGAAGCGGGAAATCCACTTTGATCCAGCATTTGAACGGTATCTGCAAAATTCAGTCCGGCGAGATTCTGATCGAGGGTCTGGCTCTGCCTCAGTCCGGCGAGGAGCTTCGAAACCTGCGCCGAAGGGTGGGTCTGGTGTTTCAGATGCCGGAGACGCAGCTTTTTTCCTCCACCGTTCGCGAGGAACTTTCCTTTGCGCCGCGAAACTGGGGGTTTTCGGAGTCGGAGACGGGATCTCTCGTCGAAGAGGCCCTGGCCGGCGTGGGGTTGAGCGAGAGTTATCTGGAGCGCAACCCTCTGCTTCTCTCCGGAGGAGAGCGCCGTCTCGTGGCCATCGCCTCCGTTCTTTCCGCCAGGCCGGAGTGCATTGTGCTGGACGAGCCCACGGCGGGCCTGGACGAGGTTTTTCGTAAAAAAATTCTGTCCCTTCTGGATGGGCTTCGCAAATCGGGCGTTACCGTCGTCACCGTGACTCACGATTTTGACATGGCTCTGGAGTACAGCGACCGGCTGCTGCTTCTGTCCGACGGGCTGCGGTTGTATGAAGGCGGGGTTCGCGGAATTCTGCCAGTGTTGTCTGAAATGGAAAAATGTATGGCGCCGGAGATTTTACAGCTCTCCGGCCTGCTGCGCCGCCGAGGACTGAACGTGCCGCTGACCTGGAAGGCGGACGAGCTCTGGCAGGTTCTGTCCCCTGGGCTTTGACGGATCGGAGAGTGGAATGGCCTTGTCTTTTACGTCTCCTGTCATGGGACAGTACGTTCCGCTGAAGTCTCCCGTACATGAACTGGATCCCCGGGCAAAACTGTTTCTGCTGGTGGCGATCCTGTTCACGATCTTTTTTTCGGGAGATTTTCTGTCGCTGACGCTTTGCGCCGCGGCTTTTCTGGGGATCGCGCGGCTTGCCCGGCTGCCCGCCCGGCTGCTGGCTCGTTCCTGCCGTCCCGTTTTTTTTCTCGCGATTTTTACCTTTATTTTCAACTTTGTCACCGGCTGGCAGGGAGAGGGCCTGTCTCCGGCGGGGCACGCTCTGGGGACGGCGCTTCTGGCAGTCACCCGTTTTCTGCTGCTGGTGCTTTTCGCCGTCCTTTTGCCCCTGACGACGGCGCCTTTGGAACTGGCGGACGGCCTGGAGGCTCTTTTGTCGCCCCTCGCCCGATTCGGAGTGCCGGCTCACGAGTGCGCGATGATGATGAGCGTGGCTTTACGCTTCATTCCTCTGCTGATGGAGGAAACCGACCGCATCGTCAAGGCTCAGGTATCCCGGGGAGCCCGCCTCGATCAGGGCGGTTTCCTGCAGCGGATGATGGCTTTTTTCCCCGTTCTCATTCCTCTTTTCGTGATCATTTTCAGGAGGGCGGAAGAACTGGCTCTGGCGATGGAGGCGCGGGGGTATCGGGGAGGAACCGGGCGCACGCGGCGGACTCCGCTGGTCTGGAAAAAAAGTGATACAGGCGCTACAATTTTTACCATGCTGACAATTTTTGGTTTTATGCTGTTGCGTACTTTCGTTCTTCGGAGGATTTTTCCGTGAAATACGCAGCGAGAGTGGCCTACACGGGGACGCGTTACGCGGGGTGGCAGCGTCAGCCCGATGCGCTGGGAGTCCAGCAGGTCCTGGAGGAAGCTCTGCAGAAACTTTCCCGTCTTCCGGTGAAGGTGGCGGGGGCCGGGCGCACGGATGGAGGCGTTCACGCGGTGGGGCAGGTGGCGTCCTTTACCCTGGATCGGGTCTGGGAGCCGGAACGCCTGATTATGGCGGCCAACGCCCATCTGCCGCCGGACGTGGCCCTGATGGAGGCCCGCGGGGTGGAGGACGACTTTCACGCGCGGCGCAGCGCCTTGTGGCGGGAATATCGTTATTTTGTCTGGCACGGAAAAAGCTGTCTCCCTCAGTTGAGGGAATTTGTGTGGTGGCGGAAACGTTTTTGGAACGATGAAAAAATACGGGCCGCCTGCAGGCTCCTGGAGGGACGGCATGACTTTCGGGCTTTCTGCAGAGCGTCGGAATGTCCGGAAGACAGCTTCCGTACGCTGTCCCGGCTGCGCTACAAAAGATGGGGCGATTTGTCTCTGATCGTGGTGCGGGCTCCGTCTTTTTTGATGAATATGGTGCGTATAATAGTGGGTAATCTCGACAGAATCGGCCAGGAAAAAGAGTCTCCTGCCTGGCTGGAAGGACTGCTCGAGGGAAAAGGACGTGAATTTTCAGCCCAAACGGCGCCCGCGTCCGGGTTGTATTTCTGGTGCGCGGGCTATGAAAAATTCTCTTTTTCAGGTGGTCGACGCTTCGGCTGCCGGTGTTGCGGGGTCTGAGAGCCTCTGGGAGGAGTAGGGAATGTTCGGAACGGATATCGGGATTGACCTCGGGACGGCTACAATCCTCATTTTTGAGAAAAAACGGGGGGTGGTTCTCAGGGAACCGTCCGTGGTCGCCGTCGACCTCGACACCGGAAATATCCTCGCTGTGGGATACGAGGCAAAGAACATGGTGGGACGTACGCCGGGCAGTATCGTTTCCGTGCGCCCCCTGAGAGACGGCGTTATTGCGGACTATTCCATGACCGAGGCGATGCTTCAGCATTTCATGCGCCGTGTCACGCGGGGCTGGGATCGTTTTTTCAAAAACCGGGCGATGATCTGTGTTCCCTCGGGAGCCACCGATGTGGAGCGCCGGGCCGTTCTGGAAGCCGCGCTGGAGGTGGGGGCCAGGGAGGCCTATCTGATCGAAGAGCCCATGGCCGCCGCCATCGGAGCCAACCTCAACGTGGAGGAAGCCCGGGGCAAAATGGTGGTGGACATCGGGGGAGGAACCACGGACATCGCCGTCATATCACTGGGGGGCGTCGTGGTTTCGAAATCCCTTCGCATTGGCGGCGACAAGTTTGACGAGGGGATCATGCGCTATCTCCGGCGTCAGTACAACCTGGCCATCGGGGAGCAGACGGCGGAAAACCTCAAGATCATGATCGGGACCTGCATCCCTCTGGAGGAAGATTTACGCATGGTGATCAAGGGCCGGGACCTCGTTCAGGGGCTGCCCCGTCAGATCGAAGTCTCCAGTTCCGCCGTGAATATGGCCATCGGAGAGATGGTTCAGACGGTGGTCGATGGGGTACGTAACGTTTTGGAGCTAACGCCCCCGGAACTTTCAGCCGATATTATCGACAGGGGGATCGTGCTTACGGGGGGAGGCTCTCTTCTGAAGGGTCTGACGGAGTTGATCACCCAGCAGACGGGAATCACCTGCTTTACGGCGGAGAACCCCATGGAGTGCGTCGCTTTGGGAACTGGAAAGGCGCTGGCCGAAATCGACCGGCTTCGCGGCTCGGGGCGCAGCGGCCTTCTTTTCAATGCCCAGAGAGGCAGGAAACGCAGCAAATATTGATCGGGAAGCCTGCTTCCCGAAAGGGGGGTATGTTTTCTGAATCGGGGACTTTATTCGGCCTGTTCGGCCATGCTGGTGCAGGAAACGAATCTGGACGTTGTGACAAACAATCTGGCCAATGTGGATACGGTGGGCTATCGACGCCGCATTTCTGCCAATTCGGATTTCAGCGCCCTTCTGGATCGCGTCGAAAAAGTGTCGGAGGATGGGGAAACCAAGACCTTCACGACGATTCCCTACACGATGAACTGGAAGGGCAGAGATATAGCGGGGCCCCTGTCGCTGGCCGCCACGTTTTCGGAGACCTATATGGATACGGATCCGGGAGTGGTGCGGGTGACGGACAATCCTTTGGACGTGGCCATCAACGGGCCAGGTTTCTTTTCCGTGGAGGACGACCAGGGCAATACCTATTACACCCGACAGGGCAATTTTCTGCTCAATGGTGAAGGAGAACTGGTCACGATGGACGGAATGACCCTTCAGGGGGGAGGCGGCCCCATCGCCGTGGGAGATGCGGCGGACGTCCAGATCACCGACAGTGGACAGGTGGTCGCCAACGGCGAGGTGGTGGGGGCAATTACCCTCTACACCTTCGAAAATCCCACGTACCTCCAGCAAATGGGGAGAAACTGCCTGCAGGCCAACGAGCATTCCGGCAATCCGGTGGAGGTGGAGGCCCCGAAGCTCGTTCCCGGAGCCATCGAAATGGCGAACGTGAGCGTCGTGGAGGAAATGGTCCGGATGATAGAGGCCCAGCGCGCCTATGAGGGCGCGTCGAAAGCCCTGATGACTCACGATGAGGAAACCTCCAAACTGATCACCTCGTTTGGCAAGGTTTAATATTAATTTGTTATTAAACAGTTTTTGTTGTTGAAATAAGGAGGTTTTTGGGGATGTTGAGATCTCTATGGTCCAGCGCTTCGGGTATGATCGCCCAGCAGACGCACCTTGACGTGGTGTCGCACAACCTGGCCAACGTCAACACGACGGGATACAAGAAGCGGCGTGCGGATTTTCAGGACCTGCTCTATCAGGTCAATCGTCAGCCGGGAACGCCGGTGGAGCCGAATTCCACGATCCCCACGGGAGTTCAGGTGGGTTTGGGAACACGGGTCATGGGAACGCCGAGCTTCATGACGGAAGGCTATCTCGAAGTGACGGACAATCCTTTGGATTGGACCATCGCGGGGCAGCATGGATTTTTTCAGGTGACGCTGCAGGATGGAACGATTGGCTACACCCGGGCGGGGTCCTGGCAGGTGGACGGAGACGGCCAGATCGTCAACGAGGATGGTCTGCTGCTGGAGCCGGCGATGATCATTCCTGAAGATGCCATTGAGATTTCGCTCAGCAACACGGGCGTGCTTTCCGTTCGTCTGGCGGGACAGACGGAAACCCAGGAGATCGGGCAACTGGAGCTGGCGCGTTTCATCAACCCGGCGGGTCTTCTGGCGGAGGGCAACAACATCTTTATCCAGACGGACGCCAGCGGAGACCCCATTCTGGCCCAGCCTGGACAGGACGGCATGTCCGAGGTGCGGCAGGGCATTCTCGAAATGTCCAACGTGCAGGTGGTGGAGGAAATGGTGGACATGATCGTTGCGCAGCGCGCCTACGAGGCGAACTCCAAGGGCGTGCAGACGGCGGACGAACTTTTGAGAATCGCCAACGGACTGAAACGGTAGCCCGAAATGGAATGCACGGAGGGGCGGAGAACTTTCCGCCCTTTTTTTATCTTTTCCTTTATATTTTCTTTTATATTTTTTTCCCTTTTGTTTTTGTTTTTTCCGGCGTCTCCGTCAGTGACGAAGGCGACGCCTTTTGGAAATGCCGCGTTTGCCGCCGATCTGACGCAAACCATCCGCATTGCCGTCCCCGGAGTCGTTCGTTTGGAGGGAGAGGCCTGCGCTCTCTCTGAGATCGCCGAGCTGGAGGGGCCCGATGAGCTGACAAAACAGGCCGGGTCGCTGCTTCTGTCGGTACGGAACGGGGTCATCACCCGTCAGCAGGTGGTGGAGGCTCTGCAGGTCAGCGGCCTCGAAGGCGTGCGAGTGGAGCTGAAAATGCCGGTTTCCGTCACGGTCCTCACGGAAGGCGAGGGAGATGAAAGAGCTTCCTCTTCTCCGCCGGCCGGCGCAGGGCCGGGGACGGATCTGGCCTCCGCGGTCAAAAAACTCGCCGCCTGGGACGGAGATGTGGAGGTGCGGCATCAGGGCGCGGTTCCCCCCGGCCGGCTGGTGGCGCCGAGCAGTATCGTCCCCGGCACTCCATCGGCGACACTGAAGTTCCGAAATCCCCGGGGCGAAGAACGCTCGCTGGCGGTGCGCCTCACCTGGTATCAGCAGGCGCTGGTTCTTGCGCGTTCTGTCAAAAAAGACGAGCCTTTGCGTGAATCGGACTTCGTCGTTCGGCGGGTTCGCATCAGCCGGCCGGGAATCTACGCATCGAAGCTCACGGAGGCGGTCGGTCTCTCGCTTCGAAAGAATCTTTCTCAGGGAGAGCCCGTTCCTCTCAACTTGATTGCGGGCGTGCCGATAATAGAAAGAGGAAAAATTGTCACCATCGTGGCGCGTTATGGCGCTCTGGCGGTTAAAACCCGAGGGGAGGCCCTGGAGCCAGGCTCCGCGGGAGAGACGATTAAAGTGCGTAATCTTTCGAGTAAAACCGTCCTGTCGGCGGTTGTTATGGACAAGGATACGGTGGAGGTGAAAATGCCGTGAGGAAAAATGAGAGAAAAAGCGAGAGAAAAGCCGGCTGCATAAGGAGACTGGTGTGGAGCTGTCTTTCTCTGGCGCTGGTTTTGGGACTGACGGCAGGCGCGGAGGCGGGGTCGTTGTGGAACGACACGAACAACTGGATAGCTGACCAGAGACCCGGCAGAGTCGGTGATATTGTAACGGTTCTGGTGGACGAAAAAACGGATACCCAGGACAAGGCCGTCAGCGACCTGAAAAAGTCCGCCAGTAACTCCGTCAGCGACGGCACGGGTATTTTGAAGTTTATTCGTCAGATGAGTCTGACCTCGCAGAACGACGCGAAGGGAGACAGTTCCATCAAGCGCAACCATTATGGAAAGACGACGCTCTCCTGTATGGTGACGGAGGTTCTTCCCAACGGAAATCTCGTCATCGAAGGGACCCGGGACATTCGAACGGTGGAGGAAACGCTGCAGCTTCAGCTCGTGGGCGTCATTCGCCCTCAGGACGTGAACAGCGACAATCAGATTCTAAGCCGTCTGGTGGCCAACGCGGAGCTGGCCATCAAGGGAAAGGGCGCCCTGAGCCGTACTCAGAAACCAGGCCTGATCACTCAGGTTCTGCAGGCCGTTTTTTAGGGCGGCGACGGTTCTGTGACGAACATAATGATGAGATGATGACAAGATGAAGATGACGAACATAATGATGAGTGAGCCCGTGATGAAACTGCGGCGAAAACGCCTTGAACCCTGCGCTCTGGCGCTTGTGCTGCTTACGTTCTGCTTTTTCCTTACCTCTTCCGCCGAGGCTTCTGTAAACCTCAGAGATCTGGATTTTCACCGGGTGCATCCCGAGGTGCGGATCAAGGATGTGGTGGAAATTGAAGGGGCCCGATCGAACCAGCTTTCCGGAGTGGGGCTCGTCATGGGCCTTGCGGGAACGGGAGATAAGTCTCCGATGGCGATGCAGATGATGAAGAACCTTCTGCAGCAGTACGGCGTCACCCTGGACGAAAAATCGATCCGGAGCAAAAACGTGGCGGTGGTCAGTCTGACGGCGGACCTGCCGCCTTACGTGCGTCCCGGCCAGACCATCGACCTGAACGTCAGCACCATGGGGGACGCCAAGAGCATCCAGGGGGGAACCCTGCTTCAGGCGCCTCTCAGGGCGGCGGACGGCAAGGTTTACGCCGTAGCTCAGGGGCCCGTTCTGGTGGGAGGGTACGCGGTTTCAGGAACGGCTGCCTCCACCACCAAAAATGTGCCCACCGCCGGGAGAATCCCCAATGGAGCCATTGTGGAGCGGGATGTCCCCACGGATTACGCCGGAGGCGGACAACTGGCCCTTCTTCTGCGTAACCCCGACTTTACAACGGCTCAGAGAATTTCGGACGCGATTAACTCCGTTTTCGGGCTGATCGCCCGGCCTTCGGACGCGGGGCGTGTGGTTCTCGACCTGCCTCCCCAGTACGCGGGAGCTCCCACGGCGTTTCTCGCAAAAATGGAAAAACTGGAAATTCAGCCCGACAACGTGGCCCGGGTGGCGGTAAACGAGCGTACCGGAACCGTGGTGATGGGAGGCGACGTGAAGATCAGCGCGGTCGCCGTGGCCCACGGGAATCTGTCGGTTTCCGTGGCGGAGGATCCCAACGTGGTGCAGCCCAACCCCCTCGGAGGGGGCCAGACCGCTACGGAAAACCGGACGGACATCACGGTGGATGAAAATGGAAGCAGCCTGATTGCCATGCCTGCGACGACTACGGTGCGCGATCTTGTTCGGGTCATCAACGCCATTGGAGCGTCGCCCCGGGACATCATTGAGATCCTGCAGGCCATTAACGAGGCGGGAGCCCTGCACGGCCAGCTCGTGAATCTGTAAGTGAACGGAGAGAGAGCGAAAGAACATGACTTCTCTGCAGGTGTACAACGTCAGAGCCCATAAACAGGAAATTTCGCCTGAGGTTCATAAAACCCGGGACGCTCAGAAGCTGAAGGAAGCCTGTCAGCAGTTCGAGTCCATTCTGTGGGCTCAGATCTGGAAAAAAATGAAGACGGACGCCCGTCAGATGGCGGGACAGGACGAAAAGCAGCGTCCCTGGAAGCAAATGGAAGATCTGTCTCTCGAAATGGCATCGGAGGAAATCATCAAAAGCACGGACTCGGGGCTCTGGAAGGTCCTTTACGACCAACTGGTTCCGCAGGTGGCGGCGACCCTGAAAGCTCATCGGGGTGAAGACGCGGAGGCGGAGAATGGCTGAGGAAAATTTGCCGGAGCCGTGGTGGAGCGAGGGACTGCGCTTCACCTGTCTGGGATGTGGAAGATGCTGCCGGGGAGAACCCGGCGCTATTTTTTTTACTCCTGAGGAGGGAGAGAAGGTAAGAGGGTTTCTGAACCTGGATCGGGAGCGATTTAACGCTGGGTATGTCACGCATCGATGGGGGCGGCCCAGTTTTGTCGAGCGTTTCAACGGGGACTGCGTTTTCCTCGACTCAAAATCGGCAAAGTGCGCCATCTATCCCCTGCGTCCGCTTCAGTGTTCTCTTTTCCCCTTCTGGCCTTCCGTCGTGGAGTCGAAAGCCGAATGGGACCGGCAGGCTCGTCACTGTCCCGGAATGAACGACGGCCGGCTCTGGTCCCCGGAGGAAATACGCGAGCTTTTGCGGCGGTCTCCTTTTGGGGATCTGTAGATTTTTGAGATGAAGATTTGCGGACGGGACGGATAGACGGATGGAAGCGCCTCAGGTCGTTTTTCTGATCGAAAAATCCATGGGACTCTTTTGGGTGCTGGTTCAGCAGATATGTTTCTGCGGGGCCCGATACCTCTATGAAGGCCTGCTTTCCGACAGGTCCCTGAGGCGATTTTACGCGGGACAGTTCGTCATCGCTCTTCTGTTTGTCTGCCTTTGTTTTGAAAGAGAACTGGGACTGCCGTTTTTTTCCTCCTGGCTCGTCGTGGGAACCCGGGATTTTTACCCCTGGGCGGTGCGGATCACCCTCTGCGGGGTGATGATTGCCTTTGACATGCTGCTGTTGCTTCATGTGTACAGAGTTTTTCGTATCTATAAAAGAGGCAGGGTACGTTTCGCCTCCTGGGCGGACGGAGCGATCGTCGCCGGAACGGGGCTGCTCTGCGTCGTCTATATCTGGCGGAGCATCCGCGCGACGCTGGCTTTTAACCTGTCAATAGACGATTATACGTGGATTGGTCGAGCCTTCATTCAGTTCTCCAACTTTTTTTATATGCCCCTGGAAATCGGGGCGGCTTTTATTTTTTACGCATTTTTGAAAACACTTCGCCGTGAAAAGCATCGGGATGAAAAGCATCCGAACGAGGGGCTTTCGATGAGGAAGGATCTCCATGGATAGTCTGTTTTTGTGGCTGGCGCGTCACTGGCGGGGAGAAATGTATCTGATCGGGTCCAAAACCGGAGGTATTCTCTGCAGTTTTGCGGATATAGCGATGGTTTGGATGTTTTTGAAAATCGCGGAGGAGCTTCGCGGCTCCGACGGGGGCAGGTCTTATCTCTGGCGTTTTCGTATCCTGGCGCTTTTCGCCCTTCTCACTCCCACCCTTGCCCTTCCCCGCAGCAGCAGAGTTTTTTTTATTTTACAGTTTCTGGTGTTGGGGATTCCCTATCTGATTCTGCTCCAGGCTGTCATCACGGAAATGAAACCCATTCTTGCTCATATTCGAGAGCATCTGGACAAAAACAGAACCTGACCGGTCGCCGAAATTGCGGTGAAATTATTTTTTAACCCTTTCAAATTTTTACGTTTACGTAAAGTGTCATTTCGTCAACTTTTTCGGTTTTATTCAGTATAAAAAAGTCGGTAATTACTCCAATTCCGGATCATTCGACAGGGCATTAGAATCAACGCAGGATGCCGTGTTTTGCAGTGCAAGGGATTGCAGTCGTCCGTGCAGGAGGCACAGATTTAGAGTCGAAGTTCTACATTCATTTATTTTACGAAGGAATATAAATTCACTGTTCGATTACGCCCAATGTTGATGATTCCTGCTTTTTCACGATCGCAATTTTTATAAGTGTTGAGAGGGGATACAAAAATGTTGAAACATTTAAGAATGGCCGCCAAATTGATGCTGGGGTTCGGGTTGCTGCTGCTGGTGTTCGCCGGGACGATTTTTATCGTCTGGAGAGATTTGTCGAACATCGAAAAGGAAAACGAGTACCTGAACGCGCGGGTTGTTCCCGTGATGCAGGCGGGCGCTCTTATTGAACGCAGCGCCTGCGAGCTTTTTCTGAGCATAAAGGACGTGCAGAGTACAGAAGAGGATGCAGCCATCGCGACGAGCAGAGAATGGATAAAAAAACTGGAGGCGGTTCTGGGCGATATGGCGGCTCTGGGAAGCGCGGACGCGACTCTGGCAACGCCCAAACGGGTTCAGAAGTACATTATGCCCGTTCATCGTTCTTATGTGCAGAGCCTTCAGGAAACCTTCACCGCCATCGGGAAAAAGAAACTGGCCTCCAACGCGCTGAACGCGGTTTTGACGGAGATTGGCAAAGAGATTGAGGTTCTGCAGAAAAAATATTTTGAAGCGGCGAAAACCGAGCTCGACAACCCAGCCGCGATGATGAAACGCCTGGACCTGCTGCATACGGGCAGTCGGATGCGCGCGGCCGTTGTGGAACTGCGCGGCTCCGTTCAGGAATTTTTGCGGATCGGTACGCCTGAGACCATTGAAATGATGATGAAGAACCTTCAGACGGTGGAGAACTGCTCCCGGACGGTGAAGGACCAAACCCGGGATTCCGGCCGTTTGGAAGTCGTGAACGGGCTCGTGACGGCCACGCAGAACGTCAGAAACGCTCTGACCGGCTTCATTCAGGCCGTGGAAAACCTGAACCGGCAGAAGAAAGCCCGAAGCCAGCTTGAGGAAACGTATAACAGAGAAACTTCGAACTCCAGCAAGGTGGCGCAGGACAGGGTTTTGACGGTTTCCCGATCCAGCGTGAACGCACTGAGGAAGAGCGTTCTCATTCTGTTTCTCTCCGCCGGGATTTCCATCCTTATCGGAGTCCTGATCGCCTTTTGCATTTCTCGCAGCATCACCGGCCCCCTCAATGTCATCGTCGCTTTGGCCAAACGCTGCCAGGAGGGAGATCTGACCATTACGCGAAAGGACTTTGGCTATGAGGGCAAAGATGAGCTGGGGTATCTGGTGGTTGCTCTGTCCGAAATGATTTCCGCTCAGGAATGGGCGATGAAACGCGTTGTGGACGTGGCGTCGGCGGTGGAAAGCGGCGCGAACAACCTGGCCGCCATTGCCGAGGAAACGAACGCGTCCATGGAAGAAGTCAAAGCCTCCATCGATCAGGTTTCCGTTATGAGCGAAAACAATGGTTCAGAACTTCAGCAGAGCAACACGGGAGTCGAAGAAATGCGCGACGGAGCGGACACTGTGGCCCGTTCGGCAACCGAAACCGCCGCGTTTATCTCCCAGACGACGGACGCCTCGCACAGGGCGATTCAGACGGTGAACGCCGTGATCGACGGTATGCGCGGCGTGGATAAAAATTCCAGAGACAGCGAGGCCAAGATACGGCAGCTGGTCACTTCCGTGGAGAACGTGAGCAGTTTCGTGTCGGTCATCACGGGAATTGCGGACCAGACGAACCTGCTGGCGCTGAACGCGGCCATTGAAGCGGCCCGGGCCGGAGAGGCGGGGCGCGGATTTGCGGTCGTCGCCGAGGAAGTGCGCAAGCTGGCGGAAGAGTCCGCTCGAGCCGCGCAGAACGTGGGAAACATCATCACGGAACTTCAGCGGGAAGCTCAGGAGAGCATCGCGGCCACCACCGAAGCGGGGCAGATGCTGGAAGGGACTCTCGTTCAGGCCGAAGAAGCTCAGAAGGCGCTGAACGGAGCTCTGGAGGAAATCAACAAGGCCAATGATTCGATTCAGAACATCGCGGCGGTCGCGGAGGAACAGGCGGCCTCCAGCAGGGAAATCGCCGCGGGCATCGGTAAGGTCACCCAGTCGATGCTGGCCATGATGGACACGACCCGACATATCCACCGGGCGACGGAGGAAACGTCGAAAGCCGCTCAGAGCGTGGCGGAACAATCCGAGGTCATGAGTTCACATTCCCAGTCCCTGTCCGAGGCTCTGGCCCGCTTCCGCCTCTGCTCCTGACGTCGAAACGGTGCGCTGCAGGCCGCCATAAACTATCCGTCATAATTCGTAATTAATTTCGGGTAAAAGAACCCCTGTTCAGCTGCGGTCGGGCTGAGACAGGGGTTCTTTCCTGTTTAAAAGATTTAAAACAGAATTAGGTAATTTTCATTTTGTTAAACAATACGCATAATTAGGGAAGCAGAGGGCCGAGCCATGGAGTATAATGTCGACAGGAGTTATATTGTCCCTGTAATGGCCGGAAGCCCTGCGGGGGTTTTGTGAGCCAGCAGTTTGTGAACAGCAGATGGAACAAAATAAACGCTTGCAGCCGAGAGATTGGAGAGAGCAAAATGAAAAAAATAACTCTGTTGGCAGCCATAGCGGTCATTTTATTTGGAATCAGAGAGGTCTGCGCGGCGCCGTCCGTTAAGCGGGAGGATTATTTCATTACGGTGCTGACAGGCCCGTCCAGCGGAATGTATTTTCCCATCGGGGGCGCCTTTGCCGCCTTCATCAAAAACCTGGGTTACGGGTCATCGGTGGCGGCCACAGGCGCTTCTGTGGAGAATCTGACGGCGCTTCTGACGCACCAGGGAGAATTGGCGATCGTGATGGCGGATACGGCGATCCAGGCCGTAGAGGCTTTTGGCGCGTATGAGGGCAAACCCCCCGCAAAAAGCCTCAGGGCTATGATGGGTTTGTGGCCGAACTACTGTCAAATCGTGACGATGGCAAACACGGGCATTAAAAAATTCACCGACCTGAAGGGCAGACGTGTGGGCGTTGGCGCCCCGAACTCAGGCGTGGAAATAAATGCCCGCATGATTTTTGAAGCCCACGGAATGACGTATGACGACTGTACAGTGGATTATCTCGACTACGGAGAAGCCATCAACCAGATGAGGAACAACCACTGCGACGTCGCTTTCGTGACCTCGGGGCTGGGAAATGCGATGATCAGAGAACTTGGAGCGACGAGAGAAATTGTGTTCATCCCCGTAGAAGGAGAACCATTGGAAAAACTTATTGAAAAATACCCTTTTTACATCCAGGCAAAAATCCCCGCGGATACCTACGAGACAAAGAGCGCCACAACCACGACGGCAGTCATGAACATCATGCTGGTGGACGTCGAATTGCCCGGCGAGGTCGTTTATGATCTTTTGGAAAACATTTATTCTCCCGCGGGGATGGAGGCCATCCATGCCGCTCACGCCGCGGCAAAGGAGAATATTTCACTGGATACCGCGCTGCGAGGCATTCTGGGCACAAATATTCCCCTCCACGACGGAGCCCTTCAATTTTATAAAGACAAGGGACTGCTGGAATAGTATCCCTCATTTATCCCTGACGATAGAATTCTTCGAAGGATTTTTCCAGATAGTGATGGTCCATCACGCCGCCGGTTTCTCTTATGGAATGCATGGCGAACAGGGCGGAGCCGATGTCGATGGACTGGAGGTCGAGCTGAGTGACGGAGGCCGGCCCGATGGTGCTGCCGCCCGGCATGTCCGACCGGCTGACGAACTTCTGAAAGGGCACTCCCGCCCTCTCGCAGATCATCTGATAAACCGCGCTGGAGTTGCTGTCCGTCGTAAAATTCCTGTTTGCGCTGATTTTAATCACGGGCCCTCCGTTGATCACGGGCTTTACCAGTGGGTCGTGCTTTTCGGGGGCGTTGGGATGTACGGCGTGGGAGCAGTCGCAGGAGAGCATAAAGGACCTGTAGACCGCCCGGAAAAATTCTTCGGGGCCCTTGCCCTGAGCCAGGGCGACGCGTTCGAGGGTGTTGTAGAGCATTCGGGAGTCCGCGCCCTGTTTGGTGCGATTGCCGACCTCCTCGTCGTCGAAGAAAACCGCCACGCTGGTGAACGGTCCCGGGCGGGCATTCACGAGGGCGTTGAGCGCCGCGTGCACGGAGGTGAGGTTGTCCAGCCGGCTGCTGCACACGAACTCATCGTTGACCCCGATGATTCTGCCCTTCTCAAACTCGTAAAGCCACAGCTCGAAGTCGAGAATATCCTCCGCCTTCACGGAAAGCTCCCCGGCCAGAAGACGCGACAGATAGCCCTCCTTACTGAAATCTTCCCCCGTCATCCCCAGCAGGGGCAGCAGGTCTTTCTGTTTGTTCAGTTCTACGCCTTCGTTCACTTTTTTGTTCATGTGGATGGACTGGTTGGGGATGATGAGGAGCGGCTTTTTTATGTTGACCAGCAATTCTTCGGGGTGCAGGATGTCGTCGCTTCTCAGCGACACGCGGCCCGCCAGAGACAGCGGCCTGTCCAGCCAGGTGTTCAGGATGGCGCTGCCGAAGGCCTCGGTGTTCAGCTTCAGATAATGGTTATCCGTCATTTCCGGCGAGGGCTTGACGTGGAACGAGGGGAAGTCCGTGTGCGCGGCGACGACGCGGTAACCCTCCTCCTCGACTTCGCCGGAGCCGACGATAAAGGCCGTCAGAGCGCTGCCGTTACGGTCTGTGAAATATTTTCCCCCTTTTTCCAGATTCCATTTTTCCTTCAGGCACAGCTGGGAAAATCCATTGGCCAGCAGGCGTTTCTTCGCGTTTGCCACAACGTGAAACGGGGAGGGGCTTTCGTAAATAAAATCGATAAGATCATTGACAAGTGCTGTTGCTTCAGACATTTATATTCGCCTCCAGGGATCGTCGTTATGAATTTATAACTGGATTTTCTTATTTGATTTTTCTTATTTCAGCGATGAGTCCCGCCCCAAAATCCGCGATCGCCTCCAGCATGGCCTTTCCCTCTTCTCCGGAGGCCTTTTCCGGAGAGGAGCCCGTGGAGCCGATCCCTTTATGACGGGCCATGTCCACCGCAAAGTACAGAGAGGTTCCCGCGCATTTCCAGCCATTTTCGTATTTGATGTTTTCGCTCAGGGGAAGGGGCCGGGCCGGCGTGATATGGCTCAGGTCCACGAGGTCCGGTCGTATCGCCAGCAACAGACTGGTTTCGGCGTAACCCGCGTCGTCCGATCCCTTCCACGTCGGGTTCACCTTCGGCAGAATCGTCCACCAGTTTATTATTGTAGAAATAGCTTTGGTTTCTTCGAACAAATCGACGGAGACGTTGGCCAGAATATCCGCGTTTTCCTTCTGAGCGTTCACAAAAACGATTCTGTCCGCCCTGTGCCGGGTGTAACTTTTGGCGTAGGAGAGCATGATTTTCCTCAGAAGGGGGGCGTTGACCGAGACGGCTCCGGGGAAATTTTTCCCTGTGGGGTTGTATCCGTAAGTCATCACCGGAGCTGCCAGCGCGCCGGATTTTTCCGCCAGCTTCACCGAAATCTCTCTCGCGATGATATTCGCCGCCCCCAGCGGCGCGTGAGTTCCCCGTTCCTTCATTCCGCCCACAGGGATGATGACGGTGTTCGTTTTTTCGATGGCGCTTTTGTATTCTTCCCAGCTCAGACGCTCTATGAGGACCTCGTTTGCGGGTTTGTCTTTCATCGTCGTCGTCCCCTCCTAAAGGAGAATCTTTTTCATTTCTTCTATAATTTTCACGGTGTTTTCAATGTAAATATCCACCATTTCCCTGCCCTGCCGGACGGTGGCGTTTGCCGCTTCCGGCCCCAGATCTCCCGCGGGGGTGTAGTAGTCCATGGGCAGCGGCAGAGAAACGTTCACGCCTCTGTAGGTCAGGTAATCTCCCCGAAGCAGGTTTTCGGACGGATTTTTGAGCGGGACGGTTTTGGCCTGGGAGAGGTCCACCTGGCTTTCATCGAGGGCCATGACCACGGAGGTTCCGTATTCTCCGCCGTGATCGTTGCGGGTGTAGCGGGAGTGCTCCGCTATGACGTCGTACCATTCCGCCTGGGTTGCGAGGACGCCGTATCGCTCCCATAGCTCCCCGCAGGCCATTTTTACGGCAAAACCGTTGCCGCCGTGGCTGTTCACAAAGAGTATCCTCCGCACTCCGTCCGACACGTATCCTTCGGCGACCTCCAGCAGCAGGTCGGCGACCAGCTCGGTATCCAGAGACGCGCCTCCCGGAAAGCCCATGAGGTTCCGGCACTGGCCGATGGGTATTGTGGGCGCGACGGGGGTGTGAGTCAGGCATCCCAGTCTGTAAGCGCATTCGTGGGCGATGACCGTATCGAACAAAAATTTGCCGTGCGTTCCGTGTTCCTCGATGCTGCCGATTGGAATGAGAATCATGTCGCAGACGTTCAGAACGTCTCTGAACTCGGCGGATGTCATTTCCTCGACACGAACTTTCTCCATTTCTTTCTGTCTCCTTGCAGAATAAATTTTTTGAAAATCAAGTTTCAGTTCAGCGGATAATGGCAGGATACCCGCCTTCCGGTGGAAATCTCCAGAAAAGGGGGTTCCTCCGTTCTGCATTTTTCCCGGGCAAATTCGCAGCGGGGGTGAAAGCGGCAGCCCGGCGGGACGTTTATCGGGTTCGGCAGTTCGCCTCCGATGGCGCAGCCGCGGGTTTTTTTTCTCGGGTCCAGCATGGGCGCCGACCTCGTCAGAACGCGCGAATAGGGGTGACGGGGATGAGTGAAGACCTGATCCGTGTCGCCCGTTTCCACAATTTTCCCCAGATACATCACCGCGACGCGATGGGTGATGCAGCGCACCACCCGCAAATCGTGAGAAATGAACAGCATGGTGAGGCCCAGCTGTTTTTGCAGGTCGTTCAGCAGGTTTATGATCTGAGCCTGAATGGAGACGTCCAAAGCGGAAACGGGTTCGTCCGCGATGATGAATTCGGGGCTCAGGGCCAGCGCCCGGGCGATTCCGATTCTCTGCCGCTGCCCTCCGGAAAATTCGCTGGCGAAACGGTTCATGCACTGGGCGTTCAGCCCCACTCTTTCCAGAAGCTCCAGCACTCTGGCGGGAATCTCTTTGGGGGAGCAGATTTTATGAACGCGCAAAATCTCGGAAAGCATGTCGTATACGGACATTCTGGGGTTCAGGGAGGAATAGGGGTCCTGAAACACGATCTGAAATTCCCTGCGCATCGCCCGAAGTTCGGCCCCCTGCAGGCCGGTGATGTCCCTGCCCCGAAACAGGATTTTGCCCTTCTGAGGGTCGTACAGGCGTATGATCGTGCGGGCCAGCGTGCTTTTTCCGCAGCCGCTTTCACCCACAAGCCCCATGGTCTCGCCCTGGTCGATACCGAAGCTGACGTTGTCCACGGCCCTCAAATATTTTACGGGTCTGCGCGCGGCGAAATCCAGCAGGGATTGCTTCAGGGGAAAGTACCTGGTCAGCTCCCGCACTTCTATCAGAGGGAGGCTCGCGGTTCCCTGTTCTGATGTCTCTGTTCTGTCGTTCATGGCGCACCTTCGAAAAATTATATAAATTATAAATCGATGATTCCGCGGAAGTTTTCCGTCTCCCCTGAGCGGTGACAGCGGACGAAATGCCCCGGAAGAAGCTCCGTCAGGGGGGGCAGACTTTCAAAACAGCGGCCCTCCGCCATTCTGCAGCGGGGTGAAAAAGGACAGCCCGGGGGCAGCTCGAAGAGGTCGGGGGGCTGTCCGCCGATGGATTCCAGCGGATGTCCCCTGGGGATGTCCGAGGGGAGCGATTGCAGCAAAGCGTGAGTGTAGGGATGACGCGGCGCCGCAAAAAGGGTCAGAGTCGCGGTGAGCTCCATGATGTAACCCGCGTACATCACGGCCACCCTGTCGCAAAGCTGCGCCACCACGCCCAAATCGTGGGTGACGAACAGAACCGCCATCCCCAGTTCCTCCCGAAGCTGATCGATCAGTTTGAGAATCTGATCCTGTATGGTCACGTCCAGCGCGGTGGTTGGCTCGTCCGCCAGAAGAATTTTCGGCTCGGAGGCCAGAGCGATGGCGATCATGACCCTTTGCCTCATTCCGCCGCTGAACTGGTGGGGATACTCCTCCATTCTCTCCACTGGAGCGGGAATGCCGGCCAGAGTCAGGAGCTCGGCGGCTCTCGCGTATTTTTCTCCGGACGTCATTCCCTTTTTTTCGAGGGCGTCAAAAATCTGCTCCCGAATTGTCAGCACCGGATTGAGCGCCGTCAGAGGCTCCTGAAAGATCATGCCGATCTCCCTGCCCCGAATGTCGCTCAGGGCGTTTTCGTCGACGCCCACCAGTTCCTGACCCGCGTATTTTATGCTTCCGGAGACGATCTGCCCCGGCGGGTGCAGCAGGTTGATGATGGACTTGCAGGTGACGCTTTTTCCGCAGCCGCTCTCGCCCACGAGGCCGAAAATCTCACCTTCGTAAATCGAAAAACTCACCCCGTTGACGGCGTGAACCGTGCCCTCTTTCGTGAAAAAACGGGTGACCAGATCCGTAATTTCCAAAACTTTATTTTTTGCCATATTATTTTTTTCCGTATTATCGCCCTTTGGTCCTGAGCAGGTCCGACAGTCCGTCGCCCAGAAGGCTGAAGCCGGTTCCGGCGAAGACCAGGGCCATGCCGGGGAAAAAGCAGAGCCAGGGCGCCTCGTTGATGAACTGCCTGCCGTCCGCGATGATGACCCCCCACTCGGCGGTGGGGGGCTGGACGCCAAGGCCGAGAAACCCCAGCGACGCCCCGGCGAGCATGCACATCACCACGTCGGAGGCGCCGTAGACCAGCGACGAGCTGAATACGTTGGGAAGCACGTGCCTGAAAAGGATTCTCGCATGTGAAAAACCCAGGGCTCTGGCCATTTCCACGTATTCGGCGTTCTTCACCACCATGACTTCGCCGCGGACCAGCCGGGCGTACTCCTTCCAGCCCACCAGCCATATGGCCAGGTATAGATTGTCGATCCCCGGGCCCAGCACGGCCACAATGGCCACCACCAGGGTGAGATAGGGGAAGGCCATGAAAATGTCGAGAGTCCGCATGAGAACGACGTCCACCCAGCCTCCGCAGTATCCCGCCAGAAGCCCGATCAGCCCTCCCACCAGCAGGGGAACCAGGGTCGCCAGCACTCCCACCATCAGATCCACCCGGGTACCCCAGACCACGCGGGAGAAAAGGTCCCGCCCAAAATTATCGGTGCCGAAAAAATGCATCCGCGACGGGCCCTGCTTGATCGCTGTCAAATCCATTTCCACGGGGTCGAAGGGAGCGATATGCTCCGGAAAAAACGCGAAGAACAGAACGACAAGCAAAATCGCGCCCCCCACGTTGAGCGTCACGCTTCTCCTGTACAGGGGGATTTTCTTTTTACTTTCCGACTTACTTTCCGACGCCGCTGTCTGACCGGTCATGTCGTCACCTCGCTTTTCGCCGCGGGTCATTCCAGGCGCACTCTCGGATCGAGCACGGAATAAAAGACGTCCGTCGCCAGGTTGGCGATGAGGACCAGCGCGGCAAAAACGAAAACGGTGGCCTGAACCACGGCGTAATCGCGGCTGAGAATGGAGGAGACCAGCAGGGAGCCGATCCCCGGAAGCGCAAAAACCGTCTCAATGACCACCGACCCGCTCAGCATGTAGGTTATTCGCATGGAGAACAGGGTCACGGTGGAGATCAGCGCGTTTCTCAGCACGTACCGCGACCGCACCACTTTGGGCTTCAGCCCCTTGCTTCTGGCGAAATCAACGTAGTCGCTGTTCAGCACGTCGATAATGGCGTTTCTGAGGTTGCGGACGATGAGAGAGCTGGTGGCCAGAGACTGGGTGAAGGCCGGCAGGATGAGGGACTGAAGGTGTTCCAGCCAGGTCGTTCCCCAGCCGGCCACGGGCAGCCACCGCAGTTTGAGGCCGAAGAACAGCAGCAGCAGCAGCCCGATCCAGAACTGAGGCAGGGCGAGGGAGACCAGGGCGCCGATTCGTATGATCTGGTCGCCGGGCCGGTTTCTGTTGACGGCGGCGATGAATCCCAGGGGAAAACTGATGATCAGGACGAAAAACGCCGTCATCAGCGTCAGCAAAAGCGTTATCCCGATTCGTCTCGTCAGGAGCTGGCTCACAGGAACGATGTACACGATGGAGTTGCCGAAATCCAGCCGGCACAGATTGCGCAGAAAGATCATATACTGCACATATAAAGGTTTGTTCAGCCCCAGGTTTTCCCGAATGACCTCGGCTTTTTCGTGGGTGTATTTTTCACCGAGCATCACCTCGACGGGATCCCCCGGAATCAGGCGCATGAGCAAAAAGATCAGTACCGTCACCAGCAGCAGGACAGGGATAATCTGCAACACCCGCCTGAAAATGTAGTTTAGCCGATGCACGCGATTTCACCTGCCTGCTTTTAAGCGTCAAATTATTAAATAACTTTTTTACTTTTTTACGAGGTTTTCGAAGCGGTAGTTGCCCAGGGGCGTCTGGACGAAGCCGCTGATTCCCGCCCGCAAAATCACCGGGTATCCGCCGTAGAACAGGGAAACGGCCGGGCACTCGTCGGCGTAAATTTTCTGCACTTTATAATAGATCTCCCGTCGTTTGTCGGGGTTGAGCTCTTTCAGGGCGTCCGCCACGAGCTTGATGGCCTCGTCGTTTTTCCAGCCCGTGTAGTAGCATCTCGTGGTGTCGTTGTAGTTGATGAAGCGCTCCATCGCCTGCGCCGGGTCCACCATGTCGCTGGTCCAGCCCGAATAGATCATGTCGAACTGGAAAGACCTCTGCAGGGAGCTGACCGACGCGGCCTCCATCTGAACGATTTTCACGGTGATGCCCACTTTGGCCAGGTTCGCCTGGATGATGGTGCCCACCTGAGATGCGATGTTGTCGCCGGCCCGAACGAGAAACTCCACCGTGACCCCCTTGACTCCGGCCTCGGCCAGCAGTTTTTTCGATTTTTCCACGTCCAGGGGTTCGAGGGGCAGATCCGGGTTGTGGTACATGAGGGATTTATGCATAAAAGCCGTCCCCAGCTCGCCGTATCCGTTGAGGGCCACCTGCAGAATGGCTTTTCTGTCGATGGCGCAGGCGATGGCCTTCCGGACCCTCACGTCGTCGAAGGGCTTTCGCGCCGTGTTGAAGGCGAGGAAACGCACCAGCGTCCCCGGGAAATTGGCCGTCACATAGGCGGAATTGTCCTTCAGCTCGGCCATCTTGTTGTAAAGCGCGTTGAGGTCGCCGTCGATGTCTCCCGCTTCAAGCTGAAGGGTGCGGGTGTTGTTGTCCGGAACCACGTTGAACACGATTTCGTCCGTCTGGGGAATGCCCTGCACTCTGTAGTGGGGATTTTTCGCCAGTGTGAGATGCTCGCCCTTCACCCAGTCCTTCAGCATAAAGGGGCCCGTTCCTATGGGTTTCTGAGTAAAACCCTCCAGCGTCACTTTTTCGAAATAGGCCTTCGGCAGGACGGAGGCGTTGAACATGGCCAGCGACGCCAGAATTGCCGCGTCCGGCTGCTTCAGTTTCACCAGGATGGTTTTGTCGTCGGGGGCGCTTACGTCGGAGATGATTTTCAGGTTGCCTCCCCAGATGCTCGTGGGCTCGTCTCTGGCGCGGAGCAGGGACCAGACCCAGTCCGCCGTCGTGACGGGAGTTCCGTCCGAGAATTTGACGCCCTCCACAAGGTGGAACGTGTACTCCAGTCCGTCGCCGCTCACGTCCCAGCTCTTCGCAAGGTTGGGCTCAATGGAGGTTCCCTCGTTGCTGCTCTTCACCAGCCCGTCCATCATCAGGTTGAGTATCCAGATGTTCTCGTTGTGAGACTGAGTGACCGGATCGAGGTTGTCGGAGTCGCTGGGGCGGGCGAAAACGATTTTCGAGGCCGCGGCGTCGGCGGCTGCAGCCGGCATCAGCGCGGCCATCGCCAAAAACAGGGCAAACACGCAAAAAAATTTCTTCATCTTCATTATCTTCGTTATCATCTTCATTGGCAAATCGACCTCCTTCAAAATTGTTGGTAAAGTTTATAAAAGAATGGGAATTTTTCGTATTATACACCGAGCAGGGATATACGCAACTTACAGGGCGGTTTTTTCTGCTTATCAATCGAAAATTTCTTCCTGTTGTAT
>JAISUO010000109.1 GCA_031272035.1 Synergistaceae bacterium | reverse complement strand
TAATAGTCGAAAACAGCTTCGACGGGACAGTGTTGAATGAAAGCGGGGTGAATGAAAGCGGCGCGTTCCTGTCCAGGAAGACGAGCGAGGCAATGCCCCCGATGGAGGGCATCGGCATTCTCTCCGTGCGAACCGTGTGCGCGAAGTACGGAGGTCTCGCGGAGTTCGCCGCAACCGGCGGCGTGTGGAAAGCCTCCGCGCTGGTGGACATGGAGGGCGGCCTGAGCGGCGGGGTGGAGTAGCGACAGAATGTCGCGTTTCGCAATGACACGCATTGTCGAGAACTGGCGGAGAAGGTGAGATTCGAACTCACGGAGCCCGCAGGGAGCTCAGTTGATTTCGAGTCAACCGCCTTCGACCACTCGGCCACTTCTCCGCATCCACTCAAACGGTACGATTATATCGATATTTCTCCGCCTGTCAAGAAAAACAACACTTCCTGACAACGCTTCTTTCGCGCTTTTTCATTTTTCTCCGGCGTGCGGCCCGTTTCAATTTCTGGGTTTCATCAATGGGAAGAGGATGACGTCGCGGATGGAACGGGAGTTTGTCAGGAACATGACCAGGCGGTCGATTCCGATCCCCATGCCTCCTGTGGGAGGCAGGCCCGTCTCAATGGCGTTGATGAAATCCTCGTCGAAATCGTGGGCTTCATCGTCACCGGCTTCCTTTTTCCGGAGCTGATCCTCGAAACGCTCACGCTGGTCGATGGGATCGTTCAGCTCGCTGAAAGCGTTCGCCAGTTCCCGACCGCACATGAACAGCTCGAACCGATGGGTGTAGTCCGGGTTGTCCGGGTCACGCTTGGAGAGCGGAGAAATTTCCGTGGGATGCCCGATAACGAAAGTGGGATTCACGAGCTTTTCCTCACAGAAGGTCTCAAACATCAGGTTCAGCACGGCAAAGCGGCTTTCATTCCCCTTCAGTTCACCTTTCAGACCTTTTTCTTCGGCAATTTTTCTCGCTTCCTCGTCGGAGGTCACCGTCCGGAAGTCGATGCCCGTTTCTTCCCTTACGATGTCCAGCATCGTCACGCGGCGGAAGGGCCGTTCCAAATCCAGCTCAATCCCCTGCCATTCTATTTTCAGAGGCCCCACGGTCCGCGCGGCGTTACGGATCAGCTCCTCGGCCAGGTTCATCATGTCCTCGTAATTCGCGTAGGCCCAGTAAACCTCCATCATCGTGAACTCCGGGTTGTGCATGGTGTCGATGCCCTCGTTGCGGAAGTTTTTGCCGATCTCGTACACCCGCCCCATCATGCCCACAACCAGGCGCTTGAGGTAGAGCTCCGGCGCAATGCGCAAAAACATGTCCAGCCCCAGTGCGTTGTGGAAGGTTCTGAAGGGCCTGGCAGCCGCCCCTCCCGCCAGGACGGAGAGCGTCGGCGTTTCTACCTCCAGCGTTCCATGATCCTCCAAAGTTCGACGGAAGGAGGCGATGATCTTCGAGCGGGAGCGAAAGACGTCGCGGACCTCCGGATTCGCGATCAGGTCCGTATAACGCCGGCGATAACGAACCTCGGTGTCCGTCAGGCCGTGCCATTTTTCGGGCAGAGGGCGCAGCGCCTTGCAGAGCAGTTTGTACCCCGTGACCAGAATCGTCAGCTCTCCGCGCCGCGTTCGGCAGGGATGGCCCGTTACGCCGATCCAGTCCCCCGTATCCACCCATTTTTTCAGAAAGTCGTAATTTTTCTCCCCTACTTCATTGAACTGGAAGTAGAGCTGCATTCTGTCGCTTTCATCCGCAAGATCCGCGAAGGTGGCCTTTCCCTGCCGCCGCAGCGTCATCAGGCGTCCGGCGCTCTGAATCTCCACATCCCGCGCGACCTCGTCCGGCTGCAGTCCGTCGAAACGACCGCGAATTTCTCCGAGGGTATCCCGACGGTCCCATTTTTCAACGACGTAAGGGTCATATCCTTCCTCTTCCCGAAGACGCTGGAGCTTATCCTTCCGCTGACGAAGAATTTCGTTTTCTGACTGCTCTGCGCCCTCAAGAGCGGCGTTTTCACTTTCCGTGCTGCCCGTCAATTTATTTTTCCCCTTTCGATATTTCTGCAATTTCTATAATTTCTATAATTTTTATAATCTGACCTTTAAAGTTCGCGCCGGAGCGCCTTCAATTTTCGCTCAATTTTCGCTCAGCCGGCAATTTTCAAATGCTGGTCGTCGGACTGAGTGAGGCATTCCGCGCCATTTTCCGTGATCAGATAGTCGTCCTCCACCCGCAGGCCGCCCCAGCCTTCGATGTAAATGCCGGGTTCGATCGTCACCACATCTCCCGCCTGGAGAATATCCTTCGACAGGAACGAAAGGCGCGGCGATTCATGGATTTCCAGCCCGAGTCCGTGTCCCAGGCCGTGCACGAAGCCGTTCCCGTAGCCCGCCTCTTCTATGATTCTTCTGGCGACGGCGTCCACTTCCTTCCCGGAAACTCCCGGACGCAGGGCCGCGGCGGCTTCTCGGTGCGCCTTCACCAGGATTCCGTCCAGTTCCACGGCTCGGTCCTGCGCCCCGCCCACAGCGAAATTTCGCGTGATGTCGCACATATATCCATCGATCATCGCCCCGTAGTCCAGCGTGACGGTGTCTCCCCGCTCGAAGGCCCTGTCCGTGGCCCGACCGTGACACATGGCGCCGCGGGCGCCCGAAACAACGATAAAATCATCGTGAGCCCAACCCTTTTCCGCACCGGCGCGCTTAATTTCGCTGATCAGGCGGCTCTCGAAATCGACCTCCGTCATTCCCACCCGCACGTCTTTCAGCACGCGATCGAAAGCCTGGCGGGCGATGACGCCTGCGCGCCGAATGGCAGCCACTTCCTCCGCGTCCTTGGAACGGCGCAGAGAGGGAATCAGGGCCGAGGCGTCCTTCCACTCCACCGGCGCCTTCTTCAGAACCGTTTCGAAGATGGCGCAGGAAACCTTTTCGGCCTCGAATCCCGCCGTTTTATACCCACTTTTGGAAAGAACCTGAACCACGTACTCCGCCAGCGGAAGGTCGGACTGCACCACCAGGGTGAAAGGCGACTGAAGAGCCGCCTGAGTCCGATAACGCCCGTCGGTGATCAGAAGTTCCCGCTTCGCGTCAATGACCAGGGCCGCGCTGCTGCCTCGAAAACCCGATATATAATGACAGTTTTCGGAATTCAGTCGTTCGAACACCATCACCGTCAGAGCGTCTATCTGCTGTTCACGCATCCGCTGTCTCAGTTTCTCCAGTCTGCCGCGAACGATATCGAACCGCATGTTCACCAGTCCTTCCATAGTTTTAACCTTTAGTTTTAACCTTTCGCAGGCTCCGGTTACCCGCGCTGAACAGACGTTATTCTATCAGATACTTTGCACAAAGGCCGTAAAACGCTATAATCCTCTCTATGACGCAGAAGATCTCAAAGGGGCAGGGACGACCGTGAAGAACGCGGAATTTGCCCCTCTGAGTTTTTAATCGGGAGGAAGAAGGATGAGCTACGATTTTCAGGCGATCGAGGCGAAATGGCAAAAAGAATGGGCGGATCATAAATGTTTCGAGGTCGAGGCCGACCCGGCGAAGCCCAAGTTCTACTGTCTGGAGATGTTCCCCTATCCCAGCGGCGCGCTGCATATGGGGCACGTGCGGAATTACTCCATGGGAGACATGCTCGCCCGTTTCCTCCGTAAAAAGGGACAGAACGTTCTTTATCCGATGGGCTTCGACGCCTTCGGCATGCCCGCCGAAAACGCCGCCCTCAAGTACAAAACAAAACCCCACGACTGGACGTGGGAAAACATCGAGTACATGACGAGCCAGCTCAAACGCATGGGGTACAGCTACGACTGGCGCCGCCGGGTCGAAACCTGCAATCCTAAGTACTATCGATGGAATCAGTGGATTTTCCTCCAGATGTATAAAAAAGGTCTGGTCTACCGGAAAACCGCGCCCGTCAACTGGTGCGAAACCTGCGGCACGGTTCTCGCCAACGAGCAGGTGGTCAACGGGGCCTGCTGGCGCTGCGAGACGCCGGTGGGAAGGAAAAATCTGGAGCAGTGGTTCATCCGCATCACGAACTACGCGCAGGAACTGCTGGACGACATCGACGCCTCCCTTTCCGGATGGCCCGAAAGAGTCCGCATTATGCAGCGCAACTGGATCGGCCGCTCTGAAGGCGCCCGGCTTTCCTTTCACGTCCCGGAGCTGGAATACACCATCGAGGCCTTCACCACCCGCTTCGACACGGTGTACGGCATCACCTTCATCGCCCTTGCCCCGGAACACGAACTGGTCCAGGCCATGCTCGAAAAAATGCCGGAGTCGGAAGCGTCCGCCATGAGGGAATTCGTCGCTCAGTGCTCAGCCCAGAGCTCCATCGAACGCTCCGCCGTGGGAGGGGAAAAACTGGGATTCAAAACACCCTTTACAGGCAGGCACCCCGTCACAGGCGCACCGGTCCCCATCTGGCTGGCCAATTACATTCTCATGGACTACGGCACGGGGGCCATCATGGGCGTTCCCGCCCACGATCAGCGCGACTTCGAGTTCTGCCGCAAATATGACATCGAGATCATCCCCGTCATTCAGCCTGAAGGCGAAACCCTCGACGGCGCATCCATGGAGACCTCCTTCGAGGGAGACGGCATCAGCTGCAACTCCGGACAGTTCAACGGTCTTCCCACTCAAAAGGCGATACAGACGATGATCGACTGGGGTGAAAAGGAAGGGCTCTGTCACCGGGAGGTCAATTTCCGCCTGCGGGACTGGCTCATCTCGCGGCAGCGATACTGGGGAACGCCGATTCCCTTCGTACACTGCCCGAAATGCGGAATCGTCCCCGTTCCGGAGGATCAGCTCCCCGTCCTGCTGCCCGAGGACGTGGAGGTCAAAGAGGTGGGGCATTCTCCTCTGCTGGACATGCCCGAATGGCTCGCCACCACCTGCCCCTCCTGCGGCGGTCCCGCCCGACGCGAGGCCGACACCATGGACACTTTCTTCTGCTCGTCCTGGTACTTCGATCGTTACTGCTCCTCCAGCCTGGACACCGCTCCGTTCAACACGAAGGAAACGGACTACTGGATGGCCGTCGACCAATATATCGGCGGGATCGAACATGCCTGTCTGCATCTGATTTACGCCCGCTTCTTCACGAAATTCCTGGCCGATATCGGACTTCTGAAGGTGCGGGAGCCCTTTACGAACCTGCTGACCCAGGGCATGGTCATAAAGGACGGCGCGAAGATGTCCAAGTCTTTGGGCAACGTCGTGGACCCCACGGAGATCGTGGAAAAATACGGAGCGGACACGGTGCGTCTCTTCATTTTGTTCGCCGCGCCGCCTCAGAACGACCTCGACTGGTCCGAGCAGGGCGTGGAGGGGGCGCATCGCTTCCTCGGACGGGTCTGGCGCTGCGTCGAGGAGAACCTGGAAAGCCTGAAAAGCCACGGAACAGACCGCGTTCCCATGACGGAGCTTTCTGATTCGGCCTCCCGGGATTTCAAGCGCAAAATTCACAGCACCATCCTGGGCGTCACTCACGACATCAGCGAAGAAAAGCAGTTCAACACGGCCATCGCGAAACTGATGGAGCTGACGAACGCCATTTACGCCTTCAAACCCCTGAATGAAACGGGACACAAACTGCTGCGCGAGGGTGTGGATATTCTTCTGAACTGTCTTTCTCCCTTTGCCCCCCACATGACGGAAGAGTTGTGGCAAATGCTGGGTAATGCCGGTCTTCTCTCCACATCCCCATGGCCCGTCGCCGAAGAAGACGCACTGGCTGCGGATTCTGTCACCGTCGTCGTGCAGATCAACGGCAAGGTGCGCTCCAAACTGAATCTGCCCGCCGGCCTCGACGAGACGAAACTGAAAGAAACCGCTCTGGCCGACGCGACGATTCAGGAAAAAGTCAGGGGCGCGACGATCCTAAAAATCATCGTCGTCCCGGACCGCCTGGTCAACATCGTAATTAAAGGATAAACGCCGATACCCGCAGGAAAAAATACGTCCCCTCTCCCCGGAGAGGGGTTTTATAACATTTTTTTTAAATATTTTTCGAGGGGAGAATGTCATGCCTCGTCTGATCGTCATTGAAGGCCATGAAAGCCAGCGCCGAAAACTCGAAGAGCTGCTCGCGGCCCTTTCCCGCAAAGGTTACGCTCTGATGGGGAAAATCGAGGCCCTTTCAACGACGGGGGGGTGGCCCGGGCTGTTCGCCGCCTCCCGCAGCGGCGGACTCTTCGAAACGAAACAGACGACGGTGGTGGAATCCGCCGAGCAATTGGGGCCCTTTCCGGAAGCGCTGGAGGAATTCCTCGAAAAGGAAGAGGCCGAAAGCGTCATCGTGGCGACCTTTGGAGGAGACAGCAAAAAAATCTTCCCAAAGGAGCTCTCGGACCGAATCGAATTCATCCGTCCCGACGCCGCGGTTCCCCCCTGGAAGCGCAAGGAATGGCTTCTGTCCCTGGCCCGGGGAGAGGGCGCAAAGCTGGAAGACACCGCCGCGGCCCTGTTGGCGGACTCCATCGAATCCCAGGAGGAATTGCGCTCCGAACTGAATAAACTGACCCTGTTCGCCTCGGGATCCACTGTCACCACGGAGATGGTGAAAAATCTGTCCTTCGACGAGGGAGGCAACGCCCTCCTGCGCTTTCTGGACGGCGTCTGTCAGGCCCGCCCCAAAAATGTTCTGAACGCCCTGAAGTACCTCCAGTCCGACCCCTCTCCCCTGCCCCTGCTGACCGCGCTGTACAATCGTCTGCGTCCCGCGCTTTACATCGCTTCCTTCCCCCGGCAAATGGAGGGCAGGGTTCTCGCCGCCATCGGGGCGACAAGGGAATACGCTCTGCGCATGGCGCGAAACGCCCTTGACGCCTATGGCGCTCCCGCTGTAAAACAGTGTCTGCTGCAGCTCATCCGTCTTTCCTGGCTGGAAAAAACCTCCGCCGCCGAGGGCTGGTGCGGCTTTGAGGTCGCGCTCTGGGGCCTCATGGGACGCGCTGGAAAAACCGGAAAACGGCAGGACTTCCCGGGATGAGCGACGTTCGGTATGCGGTTGTGACCACCGCCTGCGCCGACGAGGACGAAGCGGAGAAAATTGCCGGAGCTCTGCTGGAGAAAAGGCTGGCCGCCTGTGTGCAGATGTTTCCCGTCAACAGCCGCTATCGCTGGAAGGGAAAACTGTGCGCGGATCGGGAAGTTTTGCTGCTCGTCAAATGCCGCCGGGATCGCTGGGCCGACATTGAGCGGACAATTCTGGAACACCACAGCTACGAGCTGCCTGAAATTCTTCTGACGCCCGTCGAGGGCGGTCACTCCAAATATCTGGAGTGGATTCGGGAAAATGGAGAATGACAGAATTTTGAAGCGCGCCTGGTCAAAGAACGAGTATCAGTACAAAACCGCGTTGTCGCCTGTCAGCTTTTCCCGCCATAGCTCTTTTAAAGCGGCCATATCCTCCTGAAACTCCCTGCTTGTCCGTGAACTTTTTTTGACGTGTTCCTCCAGAACTTCAAAAACGAAAGCTCCGGCCCCCGAAGCAACCCAATCCTTCTCCAGCTTTTTGACGGGACAGGAGCCCGTTTTTTGCGAAAAATCGAAACGGTTTTTGCTGGCGCGCAGATCCGTGGAGGTCTCCAGCAATATCCTGCCGGTCTGCGCGTTTTTGATGATATAGGCCCCGCCGATGATCTCCCGTTCGTTGTACTGCGATTTCAATTCTTTTCGGGTTTTTGACTCCATAGTCCCCGTCTCCTCCCTCTTTTCTCAATTGCAAAACAGTAACTTTTCTTGACTCTCCTTTCCTGGTGCTTTACAATCCCTTCTAAATGCAAAGGATCGCTGTTTGCATTTTATCATGGACGAGTCGTGAACTTGTGTATGCTAAATCTATTGTCACGAGGAACAAGGAATATGGAACGTTTTAAGAATCACCTTTTGAAAGTCGCTCTGTTCACTCTCATCCTGCTCGCAGGGCTTTATATCACGCGGAACTGGGCCGCGTCGAGAATGGCGATGGGAGGGACGGCCTCTCTGACGCCGCCCCGGGAGGACAGAAGTAAAAACGAAAACGCGAACGAATCGCAGCAAACCCGAATTTCCGTTTACGCCAGTTTTTATCCCATGTACGATTTCGCCGTAAAAATCGGCGGGGAAAGGGTTCAGGTCACGAACATGGCATCGGGCGCCGTGGAGCCTCACGAATGGGAACCGGCCGCCGCAGACGTGGCGGGACTGGAAAAGGCCGCCGTATTTATCTGCAACGGATTGAGCATGGAGCCATGGATCGACGACGTCCTGGGGTCTCTGCAAAATAAAAAACTGGTCGTCGTAAACGCCTCCAAAGGAATTTCTCCGGAGGACCGCGGCGACATGGATCCCCACGTATGGCTCGACCCCATGAACGCGAAACAGGAGATGGCCAATATCCGGGACGCGTTCATACAGGTCGATCCCAAGGGCAAAGAGTATTACGAAGCAAACTTCCACCGTTACGCGAGGGAACTCGACGCGCTGAACGAAAGCTTTCGAAAAGCCCTGCTGCCTTTTGCGGGAAAATCCGTCGTCGTCACCCACGGAGCTTTCCAGTACCTTTGTTCCGCCTGCGGGCTGAACCAGGTCGCGGTGGAGGGCGCTTATCCCGAATCGGAGCCCACCCCTGCCCGAATGAGCGAAATTATCGAATTCGTTCGAAAAAATGGCGTAAAAACAGTTTTCTATGAAGAAGAGGGCAATCCCAAAGTGGCGGAAACCGTCGCGAAGGCCGCGGGGGCGAAAACTGCCGTTTTGAATCCTCTGGAGGGACTCAGCGACAGGGCCAGGGCGGCCGGCGACGACTATTTTTCAGTGATGCGCCGTAATCTGAAATCCCTGCTGTCCGCCTTTCAGTAGAGCCGGCGAGAAGAGAGCCCAACATGCCGAATCCCGCCGGAAGAGAACTCATCGAAGTGGAAAACCTGAGTTTCAGCTATGAGGAGGAAGTGATTTTTTCTCAGGTCGATTTTTCCGTAAGACAGGGAGATTTCGTCGTCATTACGGGACCCAACGGCTCCGGAAAAAGCACGCTTCTGCGTATGCTTCTGGGAGAGCTTCCACCTTCTTCCGGTGGGATTCGGCTGTTTGGCCAGGATCTGCGCCGTTTCAAAAACTGGCCGGCCATCGCTTGGCTGCCGCAAAACGTTTTCTCCGCCGGAAGCGCTTTCCCGGCCACCGTGGAGGAAATTGTCATGACGGCCCTTTTCCCTCAGATCGGACTCTGCCGCTTCCCCAAAAGAGAGCACCAAAAAAAGGTGATTTCAGCGCTGGAGCAGGTGGGGATGGCGGATTTTGCCAGGCGGCGTATCGGGAACCTTTCGGGAGGGCAAATCCAGCGGGTCATGCTGGCCCGAGCCCTGGCGGGATCCTCTGAACTTCTGCTGCTGGATGAGCCCACTGCCGGCGTGGACCGCAGAAGTTCACAATCTTTCTTCGAACTTCTGTCGCGTCTGAATGCGGCCACGGAGCTGACGGTGGTGATGGTGACCCACGACCTTGCGGGGGTCCTCGATTTTTTGTCGAGAATCCTCTGCCTGGAGAACGGCTCTCTGATGGAACTCGACAAAAAACAGGTGGATGAAGAGCTGTCACACAGGCACAAACACCCTGACCGGGACAATTTCTGAAAGCGGGAAATTCAGCCGGGAAAACGCAGTCTTTCGGGGGACATGGAGGCTGTAGAATATGGAAATTTTCGAATATGATTTTATGCGTCGGGCTTTTGTGGTGGGCATTCTCCTGTCCGCCGTCATTCCCTGTATCGGCATGATCGTGGTTTTGAAGCGTCTTTCCATGGTAGGCGACGTGCTATCCCACATGTCCCTGGCGGGGGTCGCCGGCGGTCTGATCACGGGAGTCAATCCCGTGCTGTCCGCCGTGCTTGCCTGCGTCGCCGCCGCTTTTTGCATCGAGGGTTTCCGCAGAAAAATTCCCCAATACGCCGAGCTGTCCATCGCGGTCATGCTCTCGGCAGGGCTTGGAGCCACGGGTATTCTGTCCGGATTCGTCAAAAACGCGTCCAGCTTCAACAATTTTCTTTTCGGCAGTATCATCGCCTTCAGCGATTTTGAAATGACGCTGGTTATCTGCGTCAGCGGAGCGGTGATGGCAACCTTCCTCATGTTGTACAAAGAGCTTTTCTACATCGCGTTCAACGAAAGAGCCGCGCGGCTGTCGGGAGTGCCGGTGCAAAAGATAAATTTCATTTTTACGATTCTGACGGCGGTGACGGTGGCGGTGGCGGCGCGAACGGCAGGCGCGCTGATCGTCTCCTCCACCATGATCATCCCGGTGGCCTGCGCCATGCAATTCGGAAAAAGTTACAAAAAAACGGTGATCTACGCGGTGTACTTCGCTGTAATCTTCACCGTGACGGGGCTTTATATCTCGTATTATCTGCGTTTGAAACCAGGGGGAACCATCGCCCTGCTGGGAGTCTTCTGTTTTATCCTGATCTTATCTTTTCAAAAATTCCTCCAAAAATTGCGCCGAAAACGGACGGCGAAATAATTCTTTACATTAATGATAAAATACACTTCATTATAGTAAATTATGAAATTCATATTACTGAACAGAGAAAAGAGGCGAAGCTGTGGGCCGGTACATTCTGCGCAGGATATTGGTGTCCATTCCTGTTGTCATCGGAGTTTCTTTTCTCGCTTTTCTTGTGCTGCACCTTACGCCCGGAGACCCCGCCGTGCTCCTGGCCGGACCGGACGCGACTCCGGAAATTGTCATGCAGGTTCGGGAGAAATTCGGCCTGAACAGACCTTTGTACACGCAGTATTTCTTTTTTCTGAAGGGACTGCTGAACGGCAGTCTCACCTCCATGAAATACGAAGTTCCCGTCCTGAGCCTGATTGGAAAGCGACTGAAAAACACGGCTCAACTGGCCGGGTGCGCTTTTTGCATCGCCATCGCTCTGGGAATGGGTGCCGGAATTTTGTCCGCCCTCTACCGCTACACCTTCATTGACTATATCGCCACTTTTTTCGCTCTCATCGGCATTTCGATGCCGGCTTTCTGGCTGGCTATTTTGTTCATTCTGTGTTTTTCGGTCATACTGGGATGGCTTCCCTCCAACGGCATGGGAAGCTGGCGTCACCTGATCATGCCCTCCTTTGTGCTGGGAATGGGGTCGGCGGGAATCATCGCCAGAATGACGCGCTCCAGCATGATGGCCGTCCTGGGGCAGGATTACGTTACAACGGCTCACAGCAAGGGCCTGCCTGAAAGAATTGTGATCTGCCGGCACGCTCTGCGCAACGCGATGATCCCGACGGTAACCGTTGTTGGACTGCAGATCGGCTCGCTCATGACCGGAGCCGTTCTCACGGAGTCCGTTTTTGCCTGGCCCGGGCTGGGCCGCCTTTTGGTGGAGGCGATTCTGGGGCGGGATTATCCTGTCGTCCAGGCGACGCTTCTGATCATCGCCCTGATTTTCGTTATCGCAAATCTGTTCGTCGATTTGCTGTATGCTCTGCTGGACCCGAGAATTCGCTACGATTAAGGAGAGACTTCAAATGACAGAAAACGCTCCTTCCGCCATTCTGCAGGGCGCTTCCCAAATCAAAATCATCTGGCTGCGTCTGATTCGCAGCAAAACGGCGCTTCTGGGTTTCATCATCGTGGTCGTCTATCTGATACTGGCCCTTTTCGGGCCGTTGCTGACGCAGTACGATCCGTTTCTGCAAAACCTGGATTTGTCCTACAGCCCTCCTTCTCTGGAGCATTTTTTCGGCTGCGACGAGTATGGGCGCGATATTTTAAGCCGTATTCTTTACGGCGCGAGAGTTTCTCTCATCATCCAAACAGGCGCCATCGCCTTTTCCCTCATAGCCGGCCTCATTCTTGGCGCCCTCGGCGGATATTTCGGAGGGCTTCCCGATGAAGTTCTCATGCGCGCCATCGACATTCTGCTGGCTTTTCCGGGCATGCTTCTGTCTCTGGCCATCGTGGCCATCCTGGGCCCCAGCCTTCACAATTTGATTATAGCCACGGGGATCAACTCCATTCCGGGGTTCGCGCGGGTCACCCGCGGCGCGGTCATTTCGGTTCGGGAAAACGACTACGTGGCGGCGGCCCGAACCATCGGAGAATCCCACTTTTCCATCATCCTGCGTTATATTCTGCCCAACGCCATTTCTCCCATCATCGTCCAAACCACCATGCGCATGGCGACGGTCCTGCTCACCGCCGCGAGTTTGGGCTTTTTGGGGCTGGGAGTCCAGCCTCCCTCTCCCGAGTGGGGAACCATGCTTTCGGCCGCCAGAATTTATCTGCGTTCCGCTCCTTTTGTGGCAATTTTCCCAGGACTCGCCATTATGATCGTGGTTTTGGGGTTCAATTTTCTGGGAGACGGTCTGCAGGATGCTCTGAACCCAAGACTGAAAATAAAAGGCGGACGACTCAATGCCGGACTCTGAACTGCTGCGCGTCGCAAATCTGAACGTTGTTTTCAACACCTCCGAGGGAACCGTCCATGCGCTTCAGGACGTGAATTTTTCTCTGAAGCGGGGAGAAATTCTGGGGCTCGTGGGCGAGACAGGGTCGGGGAAATCCATGACATCCATGGCGATCATGAGACTGATTCCCTCTCCTCCCGGCCGGATTGCCAGGGGAACGATCACCTTTGAAGGCCGCAATCTTCTGAGCCTTACGGAAGAAGAGATGCGACGCGTGCGAGGTCGGGATATTTCCATGATCTTTCAGGACCCCGCCAGTTATCTGAACCCGGTGATGACCGTGGGCGCTCAGGTGGAGGAATCTATCCGGAGCCATTCGCGTCTCACACCGGGAGAAATTCGCCGCCGCACCGTGGAGATGTTCGAAAAAGTGAACATTCCCGACGCCGCAAAATCGGTGAAGCGCTTCCCCCACCAGTTTTCCGGAGGAATGAAACAGCGCGTCATGATCGCCATGGCGCTGGCCTGCAGCCCCAAACTGCTGATCGCGGACGAACCGACGACGGCGCTGGACGTTTCCATTCAGGCCCAGATTCTTTCCCTGATCAAAAAACTGCAGCAGGATATGGGAAGCAGCATTCTTCTCATTTCTCACGACCTGGGCATCATCGCGACCATGGCCCGAAGCGTCGCCGTGATGTACGCGGGAAACATTGTGGAGTACGGCAGTGCGGAGTCGATTTTTGAACATCCCGGACATCCTTATACACAGGGCCTGCTGAACGCCATTCCGCGGCTGGATCAGGACCAGGAACTGCTGACCGTCATTCCCGGCACACTGCCCAACCCGCTGACGCTTCCCGAGGGCTGCAGCTTTTCTCCCCGATGCGAGCTGGCCCGGAAAATTTGCCGGCAAAAAGCGCCGCCCTCGCTGGAAATCGAGCCAGGGCACAGAGTTATTTGTCATGAGTACGGGAAGTGAACATCATGTCCGAAAAAGATAAAAATTCCCAAAATATCCTGGAGGTCAGGGGTCTGAAATGCTATTTCCCCGTCACCCGAGGCGTCCTTTTCAAACGGCCGCAGGGCTGCATTAAAGCCGTGGACGACGTCACTTTCAGGATTTCCGAGGGAAAGACTCTCGGCCTTGTGGGAGAATCCGGCAGCGGCAAATCCACGACCGGCAATATCATTCTGCGGCTTCTCAAACCCACCGCGGGAAGCGTGCTCTTCAGAGGCAGAGACCTGGCGTCGCTGAACGGGCCGGAAGATAAGGCCTTTCGCAAAAAGGCTCAAATGGTATTTCAAAACCCCTTCGCATCTCTGAATCCCAGTATGCACGTCGGCTCGATCATCGGACGGGTTCTGAAAATACAGGAGCCCTCTGCCGGCCGCAGGGAAATCGACGATCGGGTTTACGCCATTCTTCGCGAGGTGGGACTGGACAGAGAACACATGGACCGCTACCCCCATGAATTTTCGGGCGGGCAGCGTCAGCGCATCGCCATCGCCCGGGCCCTCGTTTCCACTCCGGAATTTCTGGTGCTGGACGAGCCGACCTCCGCGCTGGACGTCTCGGTGCAGGCCCAGATCCTCAACTTCTTCAGAGAATTGCAGCAAAAACGCAGAATAACCTATTTATTCATCAGCCACAACCTTGCCGTCATCCGGTACATCAGCCATACCGTGGCCGTCATGTACCTGGGGCAGCTGGTAGAACTGGCGGATCGGGAACGCTTTTTCGCCTCTCCCCTGCATCCCTATACGCAGGCGCTTCTGCACAGTGTTCCCAAGCCCTACATCTCCGGCGAGGATATTTTCGACAAGGTGATTCAGGGGGATATTCCAAGCCCCCTCGACCCGCCGTCAGGATGCCGTTTTCACACTCGCTGCGACTTCGTCTCGGAACGCTGCCGTCTGGAAGCACCCCCCTGGCGGGAAGCGGAAACAGGGCATTTTGTGGCCTGTCATCGCGTCACCTGATTTTGTCCGGCAGATACCGGTAAATAACGGAGTACCTGTCCCCGCGGGGACTTATTTCAAGGAGGTGTTACAGTTATGAAACAGCGCGGTTGTTTGATTGCAATTCTCCTGTTCGTCTTTTTTTCGAGTGTGGGGGTGGCTGGAGCCCTGGATAAAGACACCCTTGTCGTCGTAAAATCCACGGAAGTCATCACCATGGATCCCCACGACACCACGGACACTCCCTCCGAAGACCTGAACCACAAGATTTACGAAAGCCTGGTGGGGCTGGATCAGGACCTCAAACTTTTTCCCCTGCTGGCCGAGGAATGGGCGCTCTCCGGGGAGGGCAAAATTTGGACCTTCAAACTGAGAAAGGGCATCAAATTCCACAGCGGCGCCCCTTTCAACGCGGAAGCCGTAAAGGTCAACTTCGACCGTGTCCTGAAGGGAAACTTCAAACGGACGCCTCTTTACGCTCCCGTCATTGAGGACGTGCAGGTCGTGGATGAATACACGGTGGTCTTCAATCTGAAAGAGCCCTTCGGCCCATTTTTGAATATTCTGGCTCACTCGGCGGGCCTGATCGTGGACCCCACTTACGTAAAGGACCCCGAAAAGAGCGCCGCCATGAAGAAAAATCCATCGGGAACGGGGCCTTTCATGTTCGAAGAATGGGAACCCGGCGACTATATCGGCCTGAAGGCGTTCAAGGACTACTGGCAGGGAGAGCCTAAACTGAAAAAGGTGTTGTGGAAAGTGGCGCCGGAAGGTTCCAGCAGAGGAATGATGGCCGAGGCCGGCGACGCCCACGTGGTTCACAGCGTGAACGCATCCGACGTGGAACGGCTTCAGAAGCACAAAGATCTGTACATTGAAAGCCGTCCGGGACTGAGCGTCCAGTATCTCGTGGTGAACGTCCGGAATCCCATCCTCTCCGACCGGAACGTTCGCAAGGCTCTGGCTTACTCCATCGACAGGGACTCCCTTTGTCAGAAAGTGCTGAAAGGACAGGCTACTCCCGCCCACGTTCTGATCGCGCCGACCGTCAACGGTTATGGCGGAAAAGGGATTACCATTCCCTTCGATATAGAGAAGGCCAAAGCCCTGCTGGAGGAAAGCGGCTGGAAAGACGATGGTTCGGGTATTCGCAGCAAAGATGGCAAAAAACTTTCTCTGGACCTGTGGACATCCCTGCAGGGCTCCCCGCTCCCCGAGGTTTTTCAGGGGTTCGCGCGGACCGTCGGCATGGAGCTGAAAATCGAGGTCATGGACTGGGCCACCATCAACTCCCGCATTCGTGTGGCGCCGGAACAGGGTAAATCTCAGGTGTTCATTTTCGGCTGGAGTCCGTCCACCGCCGATGCGGACTGGGCGTACCGGCCGCTTCTCCACTCCTCCATGTTTCCGCCTTCCGGCAGCAACTACGGTTATTACGCCAACGATTTCGTCGATGAAAACATCATGATCGGGATGAAAGCGTCGGACAACGCCGCCCGCGTGGAAGCCTACCGCAAAATAGACCAGCAGGTTCTGGAGGATTTTCCGCGCATTCCCGTCTACATTCCCCACACACCCTATGCCATCCGCAAAGAAGTCAAAAACATTGAGATTTCGCCGCTCAACTTCATCGGAATCACCCACCTCACCCATATCGAGTGACGACGACACCTGCTCCCGACCTTCGCGGTCGGGAGCTTTTCTCCGATACATTTTTTGCAATACACTTTTTGCAATACTTTGTCGTATTTAAGGTTTCTCTGAAAAATCGATCTCAATATGGGTGCCCGTAACAATCGCGATTTTAACCAGCGTGCTGATTTTAAAGTTCTCTTCACAATTTTCCCATCGGGAAACAAGCCCCTGGGTCACGCCGAACAACTCCGCCAGTTCCCGTTGGGTATAGCCGTGTTTCTTCCGGTAGTTTTGAAGCAATACCATCACCCGCGCCCTGAGCCTGCTTTCTTCGAGCTCCTCCGGGGTCAGAGCGTCCGTCAGCTCTTTTGGCATCCATGCGTGTTCTGACTTCGTTGTTGGTATCATCCGTTGCCTCCCTTGATCCGTCCCTCGATTCGCCGCCGTCACTTTTTCGCCAGAGTTTCACGAACCTTCGCGACGACTGCCGGAACATCCAGCCCATATTTTGCCAAAAGCTCTGAATAGGCCCCACATTCCGCGTGGCAGTCCGCGATTCCCACGAAGCCCAGTGGAACGCAAACCCTGCGCGTGGCCAGAACCTCGGCGACGGCTCCGCCCAGCCCTCCGATCACGCTGTGTTCTTCAGCCGTGACCACGGCTCCCGTGCTTTTCGCCGTTTCCGTGATCAGTTCCGCGTCCAGTGGCTTGATCGTGAACATGTCCACCACCGTGACGTCAATTCCCTCGGAGCTCAGAATTTTGGAAGCCTCCACGGCCATGCCCAGCATTCTGCCGCAGGCGATGATCGCGGCGTCCTTTCCCTGACGCAGAATTTTACCTTTTCCCTCCTCGAATTTCGTCCCAGGCTCGTAGAGGGTCGGGAAAACATCCCGGGAGAGGCGGATATACATGGGGCCCTTCGACTTGATGGCGTGCCGGACAAGCCAGTCCGTCCCCACCTCGTCGTTCGCCACGTAAACCCTGAAATTGGGAAGAGCGCGCATGACCGCGATGTCCTCAATGGCGTGGTGGGTGGGCCCGTCGTAAGCGTCCGAGAGTCCGGTATAGGCCCCCATGAGCTTGATGTTCAGGCCGGAGTAGGACCCGAACACGCGGGCCGCGAGCAGTCCGTTCGTGATCAGAAAAGTGGCAAAGGTGTTGACGAAAGGGATTTTTCCGACTGAGGCCAAACCCGCCGCCATCCCCGTCATGTTGGCCTCCGCCACACCGACGTTGAAAAAACGCTCCGGACAGGCCGCCTGGAACAATCCGGAACGAGTGGAGGAGGAAACATCCGCGTCCAGCACGACCACATCGGGATTGTCTCTTCCGTATTTCACCAGAGCCTCTCCATAAATTTCGCGTATGGCCTTTGCCATTTCACTCGCCCCCCAGTTCCGCCACAGCGCGCTTGTAATCCTCGTCGCCGATGGCCTTGCCGTGCCACGCGCTTTGTCCTTCCATAAAGGACACCCCTTTTCCCTTGATGGTAGAGGCCAGAATGAGGCCCGGACGCCCGTCGGGATGCAGGATAAGAGCGTCCAAAGCGTCACAGAGGGCCCCGATGTCGTGGCCATCGCAGGGAATGCACCGCCAGCCGAAGGCCGAAAATTTCGCGTTCATGTCCCCCTGAGGCATGATGTCGGCGCTCTTTCCGTCGAGCTGAACTTTATTCCAGTCGTAAATGGTGATCAGATTGTCTGCTTTGTACTTCACAGCGCTCATGCAGGCCTCCCAGACCATTCCCTCGTTGACGTCGCCATCCCCCAGAACGGCGTAGACCTTCGCCGCCGACTTCGAAAGACGAAGCCCCAGAGCCATGCCCAGCGCGGCGGAAAGCCCGGTGCCCAGCGGGCCTGTGGAGAGCTCAACGCCGGGGGTGTGGATGGTGGGATGCCCCTGAAGAATGCTGTTCAGCCGTCTCAGGGTTTTCATTTCCGACACCGGGAAAAATCCCTTCTCCGCAAGCACGCGATAAAGCATCGGCGCGGCGTGCCCCTTGCAGAGAACCACACGATCCCGGTCGGGGTCCCGGGGCTGCGCGGAGTTTATTCGGGCCTTTTCGAAGTATAGCGTCGTAAGAATTTCACAGACCGAAAGCGATCCGCCCGGATGCCCCGTCTGAGCGTTATGAAGCGCCTCGATCACGTCAAGCCGGAATTTCCGGCACAGATCGTCGAGAAACGCTTTCCTTTCAGGCGTTAAAGACATGACAAAACCTCCCTTATTTCACCGGCAGGGTTTTCACCTCGGCAAAATCTCCCGTCACGGCCCCCTTCAGAACCGACCCCATATATTCGTCGACCTGATCCAGTTCCATAGGCACGGGCATATTCTGGAGCTTCATCCTGAGCTGAGGGTCTTTCGCCGCCGTCAGCGCCCGGGTCACGTGGGCGGGAGTGAACCTCGGGAAGTCGGTGAGCTTCGTCTCCGCGCCGATGGAACGGGCAAAGGCTTTCATGCCATCCCCCACCGCCACCGCCAGATCCCGCCCGGAAAGCGACTCGAACCCCGGCTTCATATATCCGGCCGCGGCGTAACGCGCTCCCATCACCTTCAGATGTTTCTCGATGGAGCCGGCAAAGAGCACGGCGTAATAGGGGTTCATGATCCCGCAGGCCCGTCCGTGAGAGGTGACGTCCACCAGGGAAAAGCTGGTCAGATGCGCGCCGTTGGTGCCGCCGATCATGATGGCGTACCCTCCCAGGTCCGTAGCCAGTCCCAGAGCCTCGCGGGCCTCCAGGTCTTTGGGGTCGTCCACGGCCCGCTTCGTGTACTTCAGCACGAGGTCCAGCACCGTCTCCGTGACCTCCCTGCACAGGTCGTATTTGTCGGGGGCCGCGCCGTAGAACACCTCAATGGCGTGAGCCACGGCGTCCAAAGCTCCGTCGATGGTGAGAGAAACGGGCATGGTCGTCGTAACGGAGTAGTCGAAAATAGAGTGAAAGGGAATGATTGCCTCGTCCACGATGAGTTTTTTCTGCCCTTCCACGGGATCCGTGATGTTGGAGTATTTGGTGAGATGGGCCCCGCTGCTGGCGGAGGTTTCCACGGCGATGTGGGGTAAAAGTTTTTTACCGGTGCGCTTCAGGGCCTCGGTGACGACTCCCGTTCCAAACCAGGTGTCGATCTCCGGAGACTCCGTCCCCAGCCCGTGCAGAAGGGCCGCCGCCTTCACAGCGTCGATTCCGCTGCCCCCGCCGACGGAAATCACGCAGTCCGGAGCGAAATGCAGCAGGTAGGACTCCAGGCGATAGACGTCCTCCCGGGGCGCGTTGGGTTTCGCCCCCTCCACACAACGATCCGGCGCCAGCTCCAGTCCCGATTTTTTCAGAGCGGCGATGACCCGATCCACAATGGGCTTCGACGTTTTGGTATCTCCCACCACCGTGACCTTTTTGCCGCGTCCCCGGGCAATCTCCCCCACCTGCTCCAGAACTCCCAGCCCAAACGTGTAACTGTCTCCCTTGAACTTCTTCAGCAGTTCCGCCGCGCGTTCCTTCGTCACATCCGTCATTTTCATGTCCTCCTCTTTTGCAAAACTTCCGTTCTTCATTTTATATTTTAGTGCATAAACATCACTGTTTTACTGTTTTATGATTAAAATGAACTGTGAAACACGGACATGCTATCATTCTCTCTTGAAAGGTGTCAAGAAACGAGACGGGCTTAACACGGGAGTCCGGCGAGGTTATTGTATGCGTTATACTTATTGCTGTCGATCGACCTGCGGAACAGAAGTCGAAGCCGAAGAATCGACGGGACGGCACGAAACGCTGATTTTCTGAATGTGAAAGGAGTAATTTCTCATGCATAAGCCTATATCGGTCACAAAAGATACGTGGTGGGTGGGGGTCAACGACCATGAAACCGACCTTTTCGAGTCGTTGTGGGCTCTGCCTCAGGGAGTGGCCTACAACGCCTACATCATCGAAGGGAAAGAAAAAACACTTGCCATAGACACGGTAAAAGGAATCTGCGACGACGATTATCTGGGCAAGGTTGAACAGGTCCTGGGAGACCGTCCTCTGGATTATCTCGTCGTCAACCATATGGAACCCGACCACGCAGGCGTCATTCAGCCGCTGAAACGCCGCTATCCCAATCTTCAGCTCATCGGCAACGCGAAAACTCTGTCGCTGCTGAAAGTGTTCCACCGAATAGAAAGCGACACCATCGAAATCCGGGAAGAAGAGACCCTGGACATTGGCGGACATGTCCTTTCCTTTCATCCCATTCCCATGGTCCACTGGCCGGAAAGCATGGTGACCTTCGACACGACCACGAAAACCCTCTTCTCCAACGACGCCTTCGGCGGCTACGGCGCTCATGAAGGCAGCCTCTTCGACGACGAAAGATCCCGGGACCGCTGGGAGGGGGAGATGCTCCGCTATTACGCCACCATCGTCGCCCGTTACTCCAGCATGGTGCAGACGGCCCTGAAAAAACTTTCCTCACTGGACATCAAAGCCATCTTTCCCGCTCACGGCACGCTTTTCCGCACGGACGTCAACCAGGTCGTCAGCCTTTACGACCGGTGGAGCAAGCACGAAACGGAGTGCGGCGTCGTGGTGGTCTACGGCTCCATGTACGGACACACCCGCCGCATGGCGGACGCGGTCTGCTGCGGCATCAGCGAGGGCGGGGTCAAAAACGTCCACCTCTACGACGCCGCTCGCAGCGAACATTCTCTGATCCTCAGCGACATCTGGCGTTACGCCGGAATGGTCCTCGTGGGATGCACCTACAACACCACCCTCTTCCCTCCCCTGGACGCCCTTTGCAGAAAAATTCTCAACCGTATGCCCAAAAAACGCTGCCTGGGGATCGCCGGAAGCTACAGCTGGAGCAAGGGAGCTCTCGACGCCCTCCGGACCTTCTCCGACGAGATCAAGCTCGACAGGATTGGGCCCGAAGTGGAGTCCTGCGCCTCCCCCACCGACGACGACCTGGAGCAGTGCGCCGTTTTGGGGAGAAACATGGCCCACGCCATCGCCCCCGTGAAGTGACCCACTCAGGACGGGCGCAGCCGGAAAAACCATGAACGGGACGGCGGAGATTTCAACCCGAAAAAAAGCGCTGATACACGGGCTGTGGTGTTTTTTTAAATATGGAATCTCCGTTTTATGTCTCTGTTACGCCTTTTGGGACGTTCCTCTCGTCAACCTGCTGAAAATTGTGAAAGGCTACCCCCTTCCACCCATGCTGGCGGTTTTGGGGGTTTCCTTCACCGCTTACGCCGTGATGGGGCTGCGCCTTTCCTGGATGGCGTCCCCTCCCCTGTCCTTTCGTTCAGCTTTCGCCGCCACGCTGGTGGGGCTTGCGATCAACAACGTCCTGCCCGCCAAGGCGGGAGAAGTGGCCAAGGCCGTCTGGCTTGGCAGAAGCAACGGAATTTCCTCCCAAAAGGCCCTGGGCCTTGTCCTTATGGAGCGATTTTTCGACGTCAACGTTCTGGCGATCCTGAGTCTCTGGTTTCTCTGGAGTCTGAACCGTCAGGAGGTCGTATATCTCTTTGCGGCATGTCTCGCCGGAGGGTGGGCCGTTCTTTTTCTTTTTTACCGGCATCCGACCCTGACGGAGCGATTTATCCGTCTTTTCGGCAGAGGAGGGCTGGGGAGCTTCGTCGCGCAGGCCCTTGCCGGAGTCCTCGACAACATGTCGCCGCGGGCTCTTGTCCGCCTGACCGCCACCTCGCTGACCCTGTGGTTCTTCTACAGCCTCCAGACATTCCTGTGCCTGAACGCCGCGGCCGCGCTGGGACTTCCCTGGCCAACGACGCTTTCCATCTTTGCCGTCAGCAGCCTGGGGATGCTTCTGCCCTCATCTCCGGGCGCCATCGGCGTTTACGAAGCCATTTCCCTGACGGCCCTGAAAAACTGCGGAATCGAGCCCGACGTGGCCCTGACGGTGACGCTTTTTTCTCACATGGCCCAATTTATTCCCGTCACACTGGTTGGGGGCCTTATTTTCATGGCCTTTCCCGAAAATTCAAAAGACTCTAATCTAAATCAAGACCTGAAAAGCCAGGACCTGAAAAACAATGCCGATAAAAAATAAAAATCCGCACTGCGGGGGGGATGATGTAAAATGACAGCGCCTGAGATACACAACGCGCACTGCGTAACGGCAGAGGACGACGTTGCCTCCGTCGTCAGAAATATTGAACCGGGCGAAGTTCTGTCGATAAATCGAGGGGATGAACCGATAAAAGTCACGGCCGTCACGGCGATTCCCGCCGGACATAAAATTGCGCTGCGCGACTTCAAACGGGGCGAAAACGTGATCAAATACGGTGAGGTCATCGGAGCGGCCTCAGAAGATATTCCCAAAGGCGCTCACGTTCACGTTCACAATCTTGAGGGCCTGCGCGGCAGGGGGGATAAACGATGAACAGCGGATCAGATTCCGTTTTTATGGGTTATACGAGGGCGGACGGCAGCGTCGGGATACGAAATCATCTGCTGGTGCTGCCGTCGGTGGTCTGCGCCAACGACACAGCCGCGCGCATCGCTCTTCAGTTGAACGGCGCCGTGTACGTAACGCATCAGCACGGCTGCGCGCAGCTCCCCAGCGACGCCGCACAAACCAAAAGAACACTGGCCGGTTTCGGCGCGAACCCGAACGTGGCGGCCTGCATCGTCGTCGGGCTGGGCTGTGAAACGATCCAGGCCAGGGAAGTCGCCGAAGAAATCTCAAAAATCACGACAAAACCCGTCGCTCACCTGGTCATCCAGGAAGAAGGCGGAACACTGGCCACCACCGCGAAAGGCGTGCGTATCGGGCGAGAGATGCTGGCGGAAATTTCCCTTCTTCACCGCGAGGAACAGCCCCTTTCAAAACTGATTCTGGGCCTTGAGTGCGGCGGCTCCGACGCCTGGTCCGGGCTTTCGGCCAACCCCGCCGTGGGAAACGCATCCGACCGGCTGATTCGCGCGGGTGGAACGTCGATTCTGTCGGAGACACAGGAGATGATCGGAGCCGAACACCTGCTGGCCAAACGGGCGGTGAATCCCGAAGTGGCCGAGCGCCTGTTCTCGGTCGTTCGACACGCGGAAGAGGGAGCCCTTGCCGACGGGGTGGACATCCGACTGGCCAATCCGACGCCGGGCAACCGTCAGGGCGGGCTGACGACCCTCGAAGAAAAATCCCTGGGCTGCATCAGCAAGGCCGGTACAGAAGCGCCCCTGCAGGAAATCCTCGCCTTCGCGGAGCATCCGAGCCGCCATGGACTGATCTTTATGGATACGCCGGGGCATGACATCGAGTCCATTACGGGCATGGTGGCAGGAGGAGCTCAGGTGATCCTTTTCACCACGGGTCGGGGAACCTGTACAGGCTGTCCCATCGCCCCCGTGATCAAAGTCTGTTCCAACACGCCGACTTTCGAACGTATGAGCGACAACATGGACGTGGACGCCGGCCCCGTCATCGCCGGCACAAAAACCATTGACGATATCGGGAAGGCGCTTTTCGAGGAAATGCTGCGGGTCTGTTCCGGAAAATCCACAAAAAGCGAGGACCTCGGATACGGTAGCTTCGCCATCAATCGCATCGGCCCTACCCAGTGACAGACCTGAAATGCTATAATTCAGACGGGTAAAACTCTTCAACATGCGGAGATGGCGGAACTGGCAGACGCGCCGGACTTAGGATCCGGTGCCGCAAGGCGTGGGGGTTCAAATCCCCCTCCCCGCACCATTTACCTCGGCATCCCGGCGAGGGATTT
>JAISUO010000108.1 GCA_031272035.1 Synergistaceae bacterium | reverse complement strand
ACCTCTACATTTTTAGCTTCACATATAGCAAAAACCAATTCAGCACCAAAACGCAGTAATCTGTCTTTATGGGTCACAACCAAACGTCCAACTTTACCTTCAAGTATTGCCCCTAACAGCCTTCTTAATCCTTTTTTATGATAATTCAGGCCGGAACCAAGGTCTGTTACCACTTCAAACGTCCATCCACGACTGGCACAATATAATTCTAATACCTGTTTTTGACGCTCCAAATCATTTTTTTGGTCATTACTGAATACTCTCGCATAAGCAATGGTTGTCCGCATAAATTCCTGAGTTTTACAGAATCTTTCAGGAAACTGCTTTGAAAGATTATATCTCCTATGTCCCCCGGCAGTATGCTCTGCGATGAGACGCCCCGATTTCTCCCAACGTCTCAATGTTGAGATGGAAACTCCCAATATTTTAGCCGCATCACCGATACCAACCAATCTGTCCATAATGCCCAGGATAGCAAATATTTAGATAGATTGCAAGCGAACTGTCAACAACCCTTTCGTTTCAAAACCCCCTGTTTATGTTAAACTCCTGCCTGAATAGTAAAAAAGATTTCCGAAAATTCTTCAGGGGGTACTGTGGATGAACAGGCTGCAGAGACAGTTGCGAAACAACGGATGGCTCGTTTTTGTGTTGATGTTTGTCATGGTCTTCGTGGCGGCGGCCGGCGGCTGCGGGGGAGGAAGCGACAGCGACGCCGACGTCGACGACGGAACATCCCAGGATCCGTCAACACCGGAAATTCCAGGATCGGGCATCGATTCAATTTACCACACCTGGGTGGTGGATTCATCTTCTTTCAGCTCCTCTTTTTCCCTCGACGGACGGGCTCATTCGCTGAGGCTTTCCAGCGGCAGTTTCACCCTGCGGCGGGCCGACTCCGTCTCGACCAAAGATGTTTCCGCCGGCGCCATTGTCGCTCCGGCTCAGGCTCTGCTGGACATGGATTTCATCTGGTACGTGGATGAAGATCCCTTCACCTGCACCGTCAGGGACTATCCCATCGAAATACAGTACGTTGACAAAGACTCTTACACCTTCACCTGGGAGAGCGCCGGCGACGGCCTCAGCATCACCTGGGCCATGGTCGTGACGCCTCAGGCCGACGAAACCCTGAAAACGGACCTGGGGATATACGGCTCATGGTACGGACAGGTAGCCGCCGGCAACGGTTCGGGGATCAGCGTGAGAAAAAGCGTCGAACGCTGAACCCGCAACCATGAAAAGAATTGCGTAAAAAAAGACTGACGGGGGCAGTGACGCTTTCCCCCGCGCGTGGTATCATACCGGCGAAGTGAAGCGGACGGATTGTCGTGGTTTTTCCTCTGCCGGCGAACGCGGTGCCGGCAGGTGGGGTTTGCACAAAGACCTCCCGCAGTCGTGGAGGTCGGCGTACATATTTCGAAGGGAGGAGTTTTACCATGCGCAGAATCCATATCGCAGCGGCCGCAGTGCTGATCCTCGCCCTTTTCCTGTCGATAGGGGCGGAGAGCGCGGCGGCGAAGGAGAACCTCATCATCTACACCTCCATGAAGGAATCCCTTATCGGGGGAATCGTGGAGGGGTTCAACGCGAAGTATCCCGACATCGCCGTGGACTACCAGTCGGCGGGGGCGGGCAAGCTCATGGCCAAAATCGCGGCCGAGCGGGAGAGCGGAAAGATTCTGGCGGACCTGATCTGGACCAGCGAAGTGCCGGACTTCTACAGCATGAAAAAAGAAGGAATTCTGGAGAAATACGAAACGCCTCTCATCGGGGAAATTCTGAATCCCTTCGACGACTACGACGGACACTTCACGGCGGCCCGCCTGGGTACTTTGGGCATCGCCATCAACACCGACCTGATCAAGACGCCTCCCCAGCAGTGGGCCGACCTCTTCAAGCCCGAGTATAACGGCGCCTTTGGCATCGCCGACCCCGCCCTCTCCGGAACCTCCTACATGAGCGTGGCCCTGCTGGAGAAGCAGTTCGGCTGGGAGTTCTTCGAAAAACTGCGCGGCAACAAGGCCCGAATCGGCAAGGGTTCCGGCCAGGTGGTGGACGACACCGCCTCCGGTGAGCTGGCGGCCAGCCTCGCCGTGGACTATATCACCAACGACAAGATCACGAAGGGAGCCCACATCGCCCTTTACTACCCGCCGGAGCTGCTCATGGCCCCGAGCCCCATCGCCATTTTCAAGGGGACTCCCCATCTGGACGCCGCGAAGAAGTTTGTGGACTACCTGCTGTCTCACGACGCTCAGGTCCTCATCGCCGGAGAGGGCACTCTGTCCGTGAGGACGGACGTGCAGAAGCGTCCGGAGTTCATGCTGCCCGAGGCGGGCGACGCCCTGAAGCGCGCCATTAAGATTGATTACATCGAGATGATGGCCTCCAAGGAAGCCCTGATCAAAAAGTTCACGGATACCCTGCAGGGCCGCTGAGTCGTAACCTTTCCCAAAACGGTTATCCTGAGGCGGGACGGCGCGCTTGCGATTTCGTCCCGCCTTTTGTGGCATTTTACAGCGGATTGTGTAATCGTGTACTGAAAAAGACGCTTAATACTGGTAAGCGACGGACAAAAATTTATACAGAAAAGAGCCAGCGGCTCTAAAACAGGTATTGGAGGAATCCTATGGAAGACATTATCCGGGTCGAAGGACTGGCAAAGCGTTACGGCGCTCATCAGGTGCACAGCGATCTCAGCCTGAAGGTCCGGCACGGGGAGTGCTTTACGCTCCTGGGGCCCTCGGGCTGCGGAAAAACGGTACTGCTGCGGCTCATTGCGGGTTTCGAGGCCCCCGACGCCGGAAAGATCGACATCGCGGACACGACGGTTTCAGACCCGGCGGCGGGTGTTGACGTGTCGCCGGACAGCCGGGGCATTGGCATGGTCTTTCAGGACTACGCCGTGTGGCCCCACATGACGGTGTTCGACAACGTGGCCTATCCTCTGAAACTGGCTAAAAAATCCAAAGAGGAAATAAAGAATCGGGTCATGGAAACCATCGCTCTGGTGGGCATGACGGGGCTGGAAAAGCGTCTGCCCTCGGAGCTTTCCGGCGGACAGCAGCAGCGGGTGGCTCTGGCCCGCGCCCTGGTGGCCCGCCCCTCTCTCCTGCTTCTGGACGAGCCCCTGACCAACCTGGACGCCAACCTGCGGGAGGAAATGCGCTTCGAGATCAAAGAGCTGCAGCGTAAACTCGAAACCACCGTCCTTTACGTCACCCATGATCAGGAGGTGGCGCTGGCCCTTTCCGACCGCCTGGCCGTTATGGACGACACCGGCCGCATACGCCAGACGGGGACCCCCTGGGAGATTTTCGAGCGTCCGGCGGACTCCTTCGTGTTCAGCTTCATGGGCATCGCCAACTTCCTTCCGGTGCGGAAGGACGAGGGCGGCGCGTGGCTGGTGGGCGACGGCGGGCAGAATATTCTCCGGGCCTGGAAGGGCAGTAAAGAACAGCCTGCGGATCCGCATCAGGCTGGAATCGAGAGCGGGAAGGCCTTTGCCGGTTTTCGCCCGTCGGATGTGCGGATCAGCCGGCTGGGCAGGGCGGAGGCGGGAGGACTTCGGGGAATCGTCCGGCGGGCCAGCTTTCTGGGGGCCATGATGGACTATCTCATCGACGTGGACGGGGCGACGCTCCGCACCAGCATCGAAACCCACGAGGCCCTGAAGAGCGACCTGATGTTCAAAGAGGGCGAGGACTGCGCCCTCGATTTTCTGAGCCTGCACTGGTTCGACGCCGAAAGCATTGAAAGCGTCGAAAAAAATGATAAAAATGAAAAAACCAGTGCGTCGGGCTCGAGTTCGGAGGTTCGATCATGAATCCCATCACTCAAAAAAGCCATTTCGGCACCGCCCAGATCATTCTCTTTCTCTCCATCTCCATCCTCGTGGTCGTGGTGGCCGTGCCCGTTCTGCTCATTCTCTTCAACGCGTTCTGGGTCGACGGGAAGTTCAACCTCGCCGACGTCCTCCGGATCATTCGGGAGCCGGACACCTGGCAGGCGCTGGTCAACTCCCTGATCATCGCCACCGGCACCACCATCGGCAGCACGGTGGTGGGGACCTTCTTTGCCTGGCTGGTGACCCGCACGGACCTGCCCTGCAAACGCTTCATGAAGGCCATGTTCCTCGTCCCCTTCATGCTGCCCTCCTTCATCGGAGCCATGGCCTGGAAGATGCTGCTCTCCCCCAGGGCGGGCTTCATCAACCGGTTCTTCATGACGACCTTCGGCCTCAGCGGCCCCATTTTCAACATCTACAGCTATGCGGGCATCATGCTGGTGGAGATCATGTACCTCTTTCCCTTCGTGTTCATCCAGGTCTGCGGCGCTCTGGAGCGCATGGACCCCACTCTGGAGGAATCCGCCCGCATTTCGGGGGCCGGGCTCTTCACCATCACCCGAAAAATCACCATTCCCCTGGTGCTGCCCAGCATTCTTTCCGGCGCGCTCCTGATCATGCTGTACTCCATGGCCCACTTCGGGACCGTGGCGGTGCTGGGCATCGAGAACGGCATTTTCAACATTCCGACTCTGATTTATCAGCGCATCCACCAGAGCGCCGGCAGCTTCGCCTCCATTCGTACGGGCACGGTGCTGGCCACGGTTCTCGTGCTGGCGGCGACCCTGATTATCTGGCTTCAGGGTAAAATCCTCAGCCGGGGCCACTATCAGATCATCGCGGGAAAAAGCTTCCGCCCCATGGAGCTGAAGCTGCGCACTCTGCGAATTCCCCTTTTCCTTTTCTGCCTGGCCTACATCGGGTTCACCATCGTCCTGCCCACCCTGGTCATTTTCCTCGTGGGAGGGCTGAAGACCTACGGCCTGCCCTTCACCTGGGAAAATCTTTCGCTGGACAACTACAAATTCATCCTCTTCAGCTACAAGGTCACCCGTGACGCCATCCGCAACAGCGTCGTGCTGGGGTTCAGCGCGGCGATCATCACCATGTTCGCGGGGGTCATGATCTCCTACGTCATCGTCAAGATGAAGGTTCGGGGCAAGGGGATTCTGGAGTTTCTGGGGATGCTGCCCTTCTCGGTTCCCGGCTCGGTCATCGCCCTCGGCGTGATTCTGGCCTGGAGCGGGAAGTACGGAGTGAACCTGTACAACACCGTATGGATCATTCTCGTGGCCTACATTGCCCGTTACATGGCCTTTTCCCTTCGGGCCAACTCCGCCGCTCTGGAGCAGGTTCACGATTCCCTCGTGGAGGCGGCCCGGGTCTGCGGCGCCACCATGTGGCAGGCCCTGAAGGACGTGGTTCTGCCTCTGGTGCGTCCGGGCATGTTCGCGGCCTTCTTTCTCATCTTCCTCCCCTCCCTGCGCGAGCTGACCGTTTCCATCATGCTCTACGCCCCCACGACGCGCACCATCGGGGTGGCCATCTACACCCTGAACGAGGACGGGGAGACCGTGGTTTCCGCCGCGCTGGCGGGCATTGCTCTCATCATCATCGTGACGGGCCAGATTCTCGTGGAGCGCTTCATGGGCGCCAGAGCCAAAGGCTAGAGGCAGAAAGGACAGAGGCGGGTAAACAATCATGGCACATGTACAGCTTATAGACGTAACGAAACGCTTCGGGTCCGTCACGGCGGTGGACGCCCTGAACCTCTCCATCGAAAAGGGAGAGTGCTTCTCCATGCTGGGACCCTCGGGCTGCGGCAAGACCACGACCCTGCGGATGGTGGCGGGTTTCGAGGACCTGAGCGAAGGCGAGATCCACGTGGGCGGACGCCTGATTTCCTCCCGGGCGAAAAATTATTACCTTCCCCCGGAAAAGCGCGACTTCGGCATGGTCTTTCAGGCCTTCGCCGTGTGGCCCCACATGTCGGTTCGGGAGAACGTGGCCTTCCCTCTGCGGCTCCGCAAACTTCCCGGGGCGGAAATCGACCGTCGGACGAAGGACGCCCTTTCCGCCACCAACCTGCTTTCCGCGGCGAGCGAAAGCCCGGCGGACCTCTCCGGCGGGGGCAAACAGCGGGTGGCTCTGGCCCGGGCTCTGGCCATCAACCCGGACGTCATGCTTCTGGATGAACCCCTGTCCAGCCTGGACCCCCATCTTCGGGAGGAAATGCGCTTCGAGATTCGGGACCTTCAGCGCAAATACGGATTTTCCATCATCTACGTGACCCACGACCAGGCCGAGGCCATGGCGCTGTCGGACCGCATTCTGGTCATGAAGCTGGGCGTCGTCCAGCAGATCGACACCCCTCTCGCCGTTTACAACAACCCGGCCAATCGCTTCGTGTTCAGTTTCATCGGCCTGTCCAACTTTCTGCGGGTGGTTTGGGAGGGCGAAAACGCCTTCTGTCTGCGGCCGGCCGACGGAGAGGATCGCTCCGGAGACACGCGCCTGCCGCCGGGGCTGACGCCGCCTCCCGAACTGCTGGGGAAAACCGGTGAGCTGTCTCTGGCCAGCCGTCCCTCGGAGATCGATTTCTGCGGAGAGGGAGAGGCCGACGGGCTGCCCGGAGTGGTCACCCGCAAAGCCTTCCTGGGCGAGGTGGTGGACTACCAGATCAAAGCCGGAGGTCAGGAGCTGCGGGTTCAGAAGGGCCGGCGGGCGCCGGGTCCCGATACGGGGGAGGCCTGCCGCCTGAAACTGCTGCGTCCCTTCTGGTACGAGGCCGGACAGGAGGTATGACGGAGCCTTAGGGGAGTTGATACGCCTTTTTATAAAGAATGAATAATAATAAAATTCCCTATACAGTTGTATTATACTATATACAACGGAGGGGGAATGAAGGGGAATGGCGGCAGGCGAAGCGGAGTTTCAGCCCTTGGAAAAATTTTTTAACACAGCGGGACCCATTCAGGAAGATATTCATTATTCGCTGAATCCGTTGCGCCGAATCAACTACACGGAAATTGCCTCTCTGATTGAACAGCGTAAATATTTTACGCTGCACGCGCCCCGTCAGACGGGAAAAACCACGGCGCTGCTCTCCATTCTGAAGGCCGTTGACGGAGAGGGCAGGTACCGCTGCGTCTATTTCAGCGTCGAGTCCGCCCAGACGGCCCGGGGCAACGTGGCTTCGGGCATTCGAACCATCATGTCCGAGTTTGTCAGCGCCGCGGAAAGGTTTCTCCCGGTCGCTCCGCCTGCGGGACGGGTTTCGGCTCTTCTGAACGAGGTAGGGGAACACGCGGCTCTGGGAAAGCTGATTGAGGACTTTTGCCTGGACCTGGACAAACCTCTGGTGCTGCTCATCGATGAAATCGACTCTCTTGTGGGGGATACGCTGGTTTCCGTTTTATGCCAGCTCCGTAAAAGCTACGAAAAACGTCCGTCCCGCGCGCCGCTCTCCGTGCTGCTCTGCGGAGTGCGCGACGTGCGGGACTGTTACATTTACGAGGAGACCGGCGAGGTGGTCACCGGAGAGAGGTGTTTCAACATCCGGTCTGAATCCCTGCGCCTGCCGGATTTTTCCCCCGGCGAGATTCAGGAGCTGTACGAACTGCACACGAACGCCACGGGGCAGATTTTTCGGGAATCCATTTACGAAAAAATCTGGGATTTGACCCGGGGTCAGCCCTGGCTGGTCAACGCCCTGGCCCATCAGGCGACCTGGAAACTTCCGGAGGGTCGAGACCGCGGCAGACCGGTGACGCCGCCCATGATCGAAGAAGCCGCCGCGCTTCTGACAGCGGAGCGGGGAGTCCATCTGGACTGGCTTGTCAACAGCTTTAACGAGCCCCGGGTGAGTCGCGTGCTTTCTCCCATACTGGCTGGGAAAAACTGGTCGGCCATGGAGGAAAAGCCCCTTCCGGAAGATCTGCGCTATGTGACCGACCTGGGTCTGGTGCGAAACGAGGACGGCAACTACGTGGTCGCCAACGGCATTTATCGCGAGGTTCTTCCCCGGGAGCTTTCCTATCTCATGGAGGCCGGGCTGACGTCTTCCCCCACCAGGGACTGGTACGTCCAGACCGACGGCCGGCTGGACATGGATCAGGCTCTTCAGGTGTTTCAGAGGATTTGTCAGGAGCAGCTGGAAGGCTGGAAAAAGGGTTGCGCTTACAGAGACGCGGTTTTTCATCTGCTGATGCAGGCCTTTTTGCAGAGGATTCTGAACGGCGGCGGACTTTTGGACCGTCATTACGGGCTGGGGCTGGGTCGGGTGGATCTCCTTATCCGCTGGCGCTATCCGAAATCGGCGCTTCCGGATCAGCAGCAGGAGCAGCGTATTGTGCTGGAGCTGAAGACGATTCGCCAGAACAACCCCGATCCCAAGCAGGTGTTTTCCGAAGGGCTGATGCAGACGGCCCGATGCGCCAGCCGCGCCTCCGCCGGAGAAGCCCACCTGATCGTCTGCGACGAGCGCCCCGGCTGGGGATGGGCCGAAAAAATCTACGACCGAGTGGAACAAAGCTCCGACGGACGGGACATCCACATCTGGGGGGTATAAGAACGTTCCCGGAAAGACATACGGTGAACGGTGGTGTGGAATATCAGTGCTAAAATAATGCGGAAGCCGCACAGAGTATAAGTGAGGAAAGACAGGTATGCTGGAGAAGCTGAAACACAAAGGATTTCAAATTTTAGCGCTGCACCACGCGGAAGCCATACTGAAATACGATATGCCCCAAGCGCTTCAGGAACTGGAAAATGTACTTCTGGAAGTACGCATCCCTGGAGAAGAACTGATTTTCGGCGGAGGAGGAGAAGGAGAACTGACTCAGCGATTACGGAAAAAACTTTCCGGTGAATATGGGTGGAAGAAGCATAATTTTGAAATTAAAAAAATTATAGATGGTGAGGAAAAAGAATTCATATCCCACGAACTTGATCATGTAAAACGATTCCCATCGGGCGTTTTTGCGCTGGAAATCGAATGGAACAACAAAGATCCTTTTTTTGACCGGGATCTGGAAAACTTCAAAAGACTGCACGCTGATGGAGTTATTTCGATCGGATCTATCATTACCCGAGGACAGACCCTGCAGGAATCTCTCAGAGAACTTGTTGCCGAATTTGCCGAAAAGAACGCTTTGAATAACATTGAGGCGGTGCAAAAATATTATTCTCCAACAGTTCGCCAGCGTCGTATCATCGCTCAAAAGGCGGCGCAGAAGAACTCTTTTGAAAAGGGATGGGCGGAGGCCTTTGTTTCGGATAAATTTGGCGAGGCCACGACGCACTGGCGCAAATTGGAAGATCGTGTGCATCGCGGAGTGGGAAATCCCTGTCCTTTGCTGTTGATCGGGATTCCCAGAGAAGTTGTTTTCATTTAGCGTCTGAGAACGGAGAGATTTCTGTGAACTCTAACATCCGCAGCATTACCGCCGCTGAAATCAGCCCGTCGGAAGATTTGATCAATAAAGCTGCTACCGGCCTTCATTACACTACAATTCTAGCGGATCCGCCTTGGCAGTTCCAGAACCGTACAGGAAAGGTCGCTCCTGAACACAGGCGATTGTTGCGTTATCCCACAATGGAACTGGAAGAAATCATGTCTTTGCCAATCGCAAAGCTGGCTGCCGCAAAATCACATCTTTACCTGTGGGTTCCGAATGCCTTGCTGTCCGAAGGACTGAGAGTTATGGCGTCCTGGGGTTTCACCTATAAAACGAATCTGGTCTGGTATAAGATCCGAAAAGACGGCGGCCCTGACGGCAGAGGCGTTGGATTTTACTTCAGGAATGTGACGGAACTGCTGCTTTTCGGTGTCCGCGGAGGGATGAGGACCCTTGATCCCGGAAGAACACAGGTCAATGTCCTGTCCACCCGTAAACGGGAACATTCCCGTAAGCCGGATGAATTTTACGACCTGATAGAGTCCTGTTCTCCCGGTCCTTATCTTGAACTGTTCGCCCGTTTTCATCGACAGGGCTGGCATCAGTGGGGAAACGAGGACGTAGAAGTCAATTCCTTCAACGGAGGCGCCATGCGGAAGGCACACGCAGAACCCCGTCAGACGGAAGCTCAGTTGACGTTGTTTCACGCGACGGACGGGACATCCACATCTGGGGGGTCTGAAAGTTAGAACATGGGGCCGATGATTTTTTCGGCGATGGCGCGTATCCGCCCTGAGTGAACGAGGGTATGGGCCCACTCCATATCGGGCGCGATGTAGTGATCGTTTTTCATAAAAGGAGCTTTCTCCCGGACGGCCGCGGCGATTGCCGCCGTCACAGGAGAAGGCGCGTCTTCACCGGAGCGAAATTCCGCCGCCTGAACGGCCGCAAGCAGCTCATTGCCCAGCACGTATTCCGCCAGTTCCACGACCTGCCTGGCTTTGCGGGCCGCGTTGTATCCCATGCTCACGTAATCTTCCTGCAGGGCGCAGGTGGGGATCGAATCGACGGAGGCGGGGTGCGAAAGAACGCGTATCTCTCCCATCAGTCCCGCCGAGGAGTTTTGCAGTTCCATATACCCGCTGTTGCTTCCGGGATCCGGCGTCAGGAAGGGAGGAAGGCCGCTCACATACTCGTTGAGCAGGCGATCTGTCCGGCGCTCGGAAATTTTGGACAGGTATCCCATGGCAATGCACAGGGAATCGCTCTCGATGCCCGTGAATCCCGCGTCGGCGTTGCAGGCGCTGATGACCTCCCCGGACGGGTGGATGATGGGATTGTCGTTGCAGGAATGGAGCTCATTTTCCAGAACGCTCACTGCGTCCTCGATGGTTCTGCGCGCCGCTCCGTGGGCCTGAGGGACGCAGCGAAGGGACAGTGCGTCCTGGAGGTTCCTTTCCCCGTGGTCAGCGCTCCCGTTCAATATCTTCAGAATATGCCGGGCTATCCTTTGCTGTTCCGGCTGACGTTTGGCCGACATGACCCTCTCGTCGAAGGACGAGAGATTCGCGTGCAGGACTTCCAGCGTGCAGGCGGCGATCACATCTGCCGTGGAGACCAGATTTCGGGCGTCGCAGGCCGCCAAAGCGCCCAAAGCCGTTATTGACGTACAGCCGCTTATCAGGCAGAGCCCCTCTCTGTGGGTTGGGACGACAGGGCGGATTCCCGCGCGTTTCATGGCTTCTCCGCCGTCCAGAAGCTCTCCTCCGAACCAGGCTTTGCCTCTGCCCGTCAAAACCAGAGCGATATGCGCTTCAATGGCCAGGTAACCCACAGACCCGTGAGAAGGGGCCCAGGGGACGACGTCTCTGTTGAGCATTGCGGCGAGTTTTTCCAGCGTCTCCATCCGGACGCCGGAGTACCCGGCCCCCATGTTGAGGAGCATGACGAACATCGTCGCCCGCACCGCTTCCCGATCCAGAGGTTCTCCCACGCTGGTGCAGTGGGTAAGCAGGATGTTTTCCTGATAACGTCCGGCTTCGTCCTCCGAAATGATGCGGCGCACGTTTTCGCCCACCCCTGTCGTCACGCCGTAAATCACGCGCTTTTCTCTGATGAATCGCTCCGTCAGCGCCCTGCTTCGCTCCACCCTTTCACGGCAGGCGCTATTGAAGGAAACGCGTACATCGTGACGCGCCACCGCCACAAGGACGTCGAGGCTGACGTCTTCGCCCGGAACAGCTTCTGTAACAATACTGGCGCGATTGCAGGATAATTTCTCCCTGCCGTGACCTTCTGGAAAACGCGGTTCCGTCATCTCGGCGTCAGCGTAATCGCTCCCCGTGGGCAATTCGAGGAACAAATGGTGCAACCCCAGCATTTATCTTCATTAAATCGCACTTTTTTATCGTCATCTACAAAAAAGGCCTGAAAATTACAGATTTGGACGCATTTTTTGCAGCTGACGCACTTTTCTTCATGCCAGACGGTGCGGTGGTTGGATTTGGGGTAAATCAGCCTTGTGTTCAAACGTTTGGCCATTTTAACCGGATAACACGTCTGTCCCTCGCAGTTGCACATGCTGAATCCCTCTCCGACCTGCATCAGTCCTCTGCGATTCCACTCCTTCACCCGCTTCTTCGCCTCTTCCAGCGAGACGCGCTCGCCGTAGCCCCGGTCATATTCGGTGTTAATCCCGCCATAAAAGCGGACGCACACGCTGGAAGGCCAGTCGTGGTAATACTCCATCATTTTGCAGTTGCAGGGCAGAATATAAATGAAATCTTTGTTTTTCTCCAGAACTTTCATGGCTTCGTCCAGAGAGAGAAAGTCGTTTTGGTGCATTTTTTCCTCAATACCCGCTATTTTGCCGCGAATAATGTGGGAATATTTTTCCATATAAACCTGCAAATCCCACTCGTTCATGGCGGCTTTTTTTTCTTTGCTGACCGGCGCGTATTTTTCAGGTTCAAACTGCGCGAAATAGGGATAACGGACGTAAAAATCCGTAATCCTGTATAAGGCTTTCCTGTTCTCCTCCTCGCTGACGACCCGCTGGCCGATGCTTTCGAAGGGAATGTCGATGCTGCCGTAGAGGGCGGAGGCTGGATCTTTGCGATCGGGGACCACTTTGGCGAGGACGGCCCGATGATACATGTCCCGGATAAATTCTTCCGGTTCGTCGCTGATGCGGTTTTTCGTGATCAGGTCGGTCAGCCGGGCGACGGAGTACAGGTCTTTGCCCGCCGCGGCGATGAACTCGATTTCCGCGTCCGTAAGCATCAGACGGGCCTCTTCGCGGAACTCGGTGGGAACGTCGTACAGCTCCATGGCTTTTTCAAATACAGCGTTATTCATTTCAGTCTCCTCGCATTATAGAACCGTGTCTTCATATATTTCATCAGGAGCGCCTTTTTGTTTCCGGCGGACGAGTCCCCGCGCTCTGTTCGAAAAGTGAGTTTCCGCCTTCGTCAGCAGCTGGTTCGTCAGGAGGGAGAGCATCGAGACGAGCAGGATGCCCCACACGAGTTTGACCATGTGCAGGGTCCTTACCCCTTCGAACATCAGCGTGCCTATTCCTCCGCTGTTGATGGTGGCGGCGATCGTCGCTATACTGATGGAGGATAACGCCGCTATGCGGAAGCCGGAGATCAGCCTGGGCGCAATCAGGGGCAGCTCAATCCGGAACAGAATCTCCCTGTCGCTGAGACCCATTCCCCGGCTGGCCTCCAGAATGGCGGGGTCTATCGCCTGAAAGCTCGTAACGACGTTGCGCAGCAGAATGAACTGCGCGTAAAGGCAGATCACAATCACCGCGGTCCGCATTCCCAGCCCCGTGAAGGGAATGAGGATGACCAGAAGCGCGATGCTGGGAACCGAGTAAATCGTGCTGAACACGCCGATGACCGCGGTGGATATCCATCTGGTGCGGGAAAGGAAGTACCCCAGAGGCAGCGCGATGCAGGCGGCGATGGTCAGCGCCAGCGCCACAATCGTCATATGCTGCCCCAACAGGGTGAACATTCTGTTGTGCTGCCTGAGAAAAAACGTCCAAAATCTCATAATTTATATTTGAAGATATATCTTATGATTTTTTGAAGAATTTATTTTCCCGCAAGGGTTTTTGCATAAAAATCTTTCGCCACGTCTTCGTACTCCTCGTGCCGCAGAACCACGTCGGCGCTGAGGCCGATGACGGCTTTGGGCTGCAGCTGCGCCGTAACTCTGTCGAGAATGTTTTCTATTTCGGGATACTGACTCAGTTTTTCCTGCCGAATAATTGGGGTCAGATAGTAAGGCGGCCAAATCTGGCGGCTGTCCGTCAGCGTGACCAGGTTCGGATCTTCCAGCTGAGGATCCGTGGTATATCCCATCGTGACGTCTCCCTGATCGTTCAGCAGAATTGAGTACTTCAGCCCCGAATCGAAGCTCTTGCGGCTTTTAAATTCGAATTTGCCATACCCTTTTTCCATCGCCTGCAGGTGGTCGGCTCTTTCCGTCCAGTCGGTTCCCCCCTGCACGGCGCGGAGTTCCTTCGCGTGTTTCTGAACGTCGGAAATATCCGCAAGCCCCAGTTTGTCCGCGATTTTTTTGGGAACGACAAGGCAGTAGGTGTTGTTGATGTTGGAAGGTTGCAGCCAGACGATGTTGAATTTTTCCTTATATTTCTCCTTTGCGACCCGGTACGCTTCGTCCGAATCGTAAATCGGGGCGAGCTTCAACACGTTGGTAATACCGGTGTTTGTATATTCCGGATAGAGGTCGATGTCGCCTTTTTCAATGGCGGTCCAGAGGACGGTGTTGTCCAGGTTGTCGATAAATTCCACCGTGAAGCCCTTTTCCTCGAGCGCGTACTGATACAGCTTGGCGACGATCTGGTTTTCGGCAAATCCCTTGGAGGCGATGATGACCTTTTTTGCGCCTCCTTCAGCGGCGTCGGCGCCGCCGGCGAAAACGGCGGACAGAAAAACGAGCGCGGCGGCAAAAATAAATCCCCTGACTGCACGAATACTTCCTGCATTTTTCCTCATAACATTTTTCTCCTTTATCGATAGAATTTATTAGAAATAAAACTAATGGTAATAAAACCAATAGAAAATAAAATTCAGGAACAGAAAATGGACAGTCTTTTTTGAATCAGCCCGAAGACGGCGTCCACCGTCAGCGACAGCAGCGCAACGGTGATCCCTCCGGTCAGAATGACAGTCAGGTTCATGTAATTGATGCCGAACATGACGAGCTCTCCCAGGCCGCCCGCTCCAATGTAAGCGGCGATGGTGGTTGTCGCGATGACATCCACGGCGCAGGTTCGTACGCCCGCCATGATGAAGGGCGCGGCCAGCGGAAGCTCCACCTCCCAAAAAATTTCCCGGGCAGACAGCCCCATTCCCGTCGCGCTCTCCAGTACAGCCGGTTCCACCTGCTGCAGGCCTGTGTAAGAGCTGATGAGGATCGTGGGAATGGAATGCACGACCAGCGCGAAAAAGGCGGGGCCAAAACCGATGCCCATAACGGGGAGTATGAGCAGCAGCAGAGCCAGACTGGGTATAACCTTCAAAACATTGAAAGCATTGATGACGACGGCGGACACTCTGGGTTTTTTTGCGCACAAAGCCCCCGTCGGCACGCCAATGGCCACGCTGACGAGGATGACGGCGACAAAAATGAGGAAATGGATTTTGACGGCTTCCAGGTAGGTTTCCCGATGGGACCCGATATATTCGAAAATATCAAAAAAGAACTCAGACATAATATTCAATCCCATCGTTTCTCAAAGAGGCAATGGACCGCAGGTCGTCCCAGGAGATTTCTCCCCTTACCTGACCGCCGTCGTCCGTCACCCGAAAATAAGGCGCGCCGGTTTCCATGAATTTTGCCAGCACGCTGCTCAGCGTTTCCGCCTCGTGCACGAGGGGAACGTTTGGGGTGTCGCTGTGACGGGCGGGGGAGGCGACCACCTCCGCGCGCAGTACCTGCAATTTTTCCAGGGTGTTTTCCGCGGCCACCAGTCTGGAAACAAAAGTGTTCACCGGGCGGAACAGGATATTGTAAGGGGTGTCGTATTGCTGAACCCTGCCTTCGTTCATGACGATGACCTTCTCGCCGAGTTTGAGGGCTTCATGAATATCATGGGTGACGAATAAAATTGTTTTTCCCAGTTTTTTGTGGATTGTCAGCAATTCGTCCTGCAAAATCTTTCGCGTGATGGAGTCGATGGCGCCGAAGGGCTCGTCCATGAGCATGACGCCTGGCTCCGCCGCCATGGCCCGGGCCAGCCCCACCCGCTGCTGCTGACCGCCTGAAAGTTGCGCCGGGTAGCGATTCCGGTAGTATGAGGGAGTGAGATGCACCAGTTCCAGCAGATACTCCACCCGTTCTTCAATCATATTTTTGTTCCACTTCAGACTTTTGGGCACCACGGCGATATTTTCCGCCACGGTCATATGCGGAAACAGGCCAATCTGCTGAATGACGTAACCTATTTTTTTACGATAGTCCTCCACTTTGAGTTCGTGAATATTTTGTCCGTTGAATAAAATTTCTCCCGAGGTGAGCTCGTGAATTCGGTTGACCAGTTTCAGGAGGGTCGTTTTCCCCGATCCGGACGTCCCCAGAATGGTCACGAAGCTGCCTTCACGTATATCCAGCGTCACCTCATCGACGGCGTTTTGCCCTGTTCCTGTGAATCTTTTCGTCGCTTTGTTAAACGAGATCACCACGTCAGACATATTCTCGCTCCGTTTTCTGGAAGTCGTCCCGGATGAATCAATTTATATAAAATATATAAGTTATATAAGTTATTTTAAATCATACATTAAAAGTATCTTTTGTCAATATTGCGAAATCTAATCTGATTTGTTATAAAATGTCTTTGTACAGCGGCAGAAAGCGGGCCTAAAAGGCAGAGTGACAAATTTCAGGTCAGACAGCTTTTGGCAAATCAAAATAATCGAAAACAGAAAGGAAAAACAAATGGGCAAATTGGACGGCAAGGTTGCGATCATCACCGGCGGATCCGGTGGCATAGGTCTGGCCACCGGCAAATTGTTTCTGCAGGAAGGCGCGAAGGTCACAATCGTCGGCTCGCGTCAGGAGAGAGTCGATGCCGCGCTGGCGGAGGTGCGAAATTACGCCGACAGCGTGCTGGGAATTGCTGTTGACACCTCCACCGAGGAGGGCGTCAAACGGTACGTCGATGCCACGGTCGCCAGGTTCGGCGCCATCGATATTCTCTTCAACAACGCCGGCATAGAAGGCAAAGTGGCGCCGATCGTTGAGGCCGACGTCCGGGATTTCGACCGCGTGATGGCCGTCAATGTCCGCGGAACGTGGCTGGGGTTGAAGTACGTTCTCCCATACCTGTACGCGAAGAAGTCGGGCAGCGTGATCAACATGTCTTCGATAGGCGGGTTGTCGGCCGGGCCGATGCCGGTCTCCCCGTATGTCACGTCAAAGTTCGCCATCACCGGCATGACGCGAATCGCTGCCGTTGAATCCGCGCCATATAATGTGCGCGTCAACTCCGTGCACCCGTCTCCGGTGGAGACGCGTATGATGCGCTCTCTGGAGGGCGGTTCGGGCGTCTCGCACGATCAGGTGGCCTCCGGCATTCCGCTGGGGCGCTACGCGGATCCGGACGACGTTGCCCGGTTGGTGCTGTTCCTGGCGTCGGACGAATCCACCTTCATCACGGGGTCGAACTACCGCGTCGACGGCGGAATGCTGAGCTGACAGAAAACTCTCTGAACTGCGCACAGGGTACGCGTCGGTTCGATTGAACATTGGCCCGCAGGAAACGGGCGCGGTCGGGACCCGAAGCGAAAGAAGAAAATCTTGCCGGACCTGTTGAAAAACATGTTCATACCATTTTGAAATAAACGGCCTGATGAAGAAACTACGCGACTCACGCGGCTCATACTTCACCGGTTCGCTGCTTATAAAGTTAGAATAGCCAAAAGCAGTGATATTCAAACATTAGCTTCTTCCTTAACGCTCGGTTGAAAGCAAATTGGTATCAATCATAAATCGCTTCGGGAACTCGCGCTGTCTGTTCAATCCGTTTATGACGCGTTCCAGGTTGACGGGTTCTTAAAATAGACAATGGACGAAACGTGGGATGATTTGGAATTAAAAGCAAGAGTTCGAAAAATAAGCATAAATTTAGGAAAATACCTGCCCGCGGACTATGGAGAAGCTCTTGCCATTCTTGAAAAAGCAGTTGCGGGCCTGTCGAATGCTTTTTTCTTTCCGGACTTTGTCGAGGTCTATGGGCAGGATGAAGCCAATTTTGATTTATTGCAACCCCCCGCTCGCCCCGCCGGGTTGCAGTTAGTTTTTCAATTGAGGGGCATGAGTGACACGACAACACAACGACAGAGAGGATCTTGTCAAACAGGACGTCTTTCTGTATAATCCCTGTTTGTGAGAGATTGCGGATATAGCTCAGCTGGTAGAGCATTAGCTTCCCAAGCTAAGGGTCGCGGGTTCGAATCCCGTTGTCCGCTCCAGAAAATACAAGGGTTTAGGGG
>JAISUO010000107.1 GCA_031272035.1 Synergistaceae bacterium | reverse complement strand
ATGAAGGCCCCCGCCAGACGGGCGTTGGTGAAGAGCGGGACGTTGTGGTCCACGGCGCTGCGGCGGACCCGAAATCCGTTGATCAGCTCGCTTTCCGTCAGGTTTTTCGGGATGTTGATCACCAGATCGACCTTCTGAGCCCGAATGAGCTCCACCGCTCCCAGCATGGCACGGTTGGAGTCCTCTTCGACCTCGCTGGGCTGATAGGCCCGGATGCTGGGGACGCCGTTCTTCGTCAGAAAATCGTAGGTCCCTTCCGTGGCGTAGATGAGATAACCCTTTTCGCAGAGCCGCTTCGTGCAGTCCAGCATGTCCACCTTGGAGCGCAGGGGGCCGCTGGAGATCAAAATTCCCCTTCCCGTCCCCTTTTCGGGAACGCGCATCCCCACGGCCAGCGCCGCCTTCAGAACCGCCTCGTGGAAATCGTCCCCAAGGCAGCCCACCTCTCCCGTGGAGGCCATTTCGACTCCAAGAACGGGGTCGGCGTTCTGCAGGCGCGAAAAGGAGAACTGAGAGGCCTTTATTCCGACGTAATCCAGTTCAAATTCGCTCATGGCGTGCTTTTGGACTTTTTCGCCCAGCATGGCCAGCGTCGCCAGCTCGATCAGGTTCAGCTTCAGCACCTTGGACACGAAGGGGAAACTGCGGGAGGCCCGAAGGTTGCACTCGATGACCCGAACCCGGTTGTCCTTCGCCAGAAACTGGATGTTGAAAGGGCCGGTAATCGCCAGTTCCGAGGCGATGCGCTGGGCCACCCGGCGGACCTGACGGGCCGTCTCCACGTACAGACGCTGAGGGGGAAACTGAATGGTGGCGTCGCCGGAATGCACCCCCGCAAACTCGATATGCTCGGAAATCGCGCAGGCGATCATCTCGCCCTGGGAGGCCACCGCGTCGATTTCCACCTCCTTGGCGTGCTCGACGAACTCGGTGACCACCACGGGGTGGTTCTGGGAGACGTTGACCGCCTCGCCCAGGAAATGCTCCAGCTCCGCCGCGTTGGAGCAGACGTGCATGGCCGCCCCCGACAGCACGTAGGAGGGCCGCACCAGAACGGGATACCCCACCTCTCTGACGAATGCGTAAATTTCGTCCATTGTGCGAAGTTCCTTCCAGCGGGGCTGTTCCACGCCCAGCCGATCCAGCATGGACGCGAACTTATGCCGGTCCTCCGCCCGGTCGATGCTGGTGGCGGAGGTCCCCAGGATGGGAACTCCCGCGCGCTCCAGAGGCAGAGCCAGGTTGTTGGGAATCTGCCCGCCCGTTGAGAGGATCACGCCCCTGGGGTTTTCCAGCTCCACGATGTCCATGACGCGCTCGAAGGTCAGCTCCTCGAAGTAGAGCCTGTCGCAGACGTCGTAGTCCGTGGAGACGGTTTCCGGGTTGTAGTTGATCATCACGCCGCGCCAGCCCTTTTTCCGCAGGGCCGTCAGGGCGTTGACGCCGCACCAGTCAAACTCCACGCTGCTGCCGATGCGGTACGCGCCGGACCCCAGAACGACGATGGATTTTTTGTCGCCGAGGTACGTGACGTCGTTGGCCGCGCCGTTGTAGGTGAGGTAGAGGTAATTGGTCTGAGCGGGGTACTCCGCCGCGAGGGTGTCGATCTGCTTCACCACCGGCACGATTCCCAGCCGTTTGCGCAGGTCCCGAACCTCGCCGCGTTTTTCCTCCGGGATGTAGAAACGGTCGTCGACGGCTTTTTTGTCGGGGTTATAGATCAGTTTCGCGATCTGGTAGTCCGAGAACCCCATCTGTTTGGCCTCCCGCAGGAGCTCCGGCAGACGGGCCAGGTCCTCCAGGTCGGGGAGGGCCGCGATCTTTTCGGCGCAGACGTGGATGTCCGAAAGCCGCTGCAGGAACCAGCAGTCTATTCGGGTGAGGTCGTGGATTTTTTCGACGGTCCAGCCCCGGGCCAGAGCCTCGGCGATGACGAAAATGCGGCGGTCCGTGGGGTTCGAAAGGGCCTGAGCCAGATCCTCCCCGGACAGTGCCTCCATGTGGGAGGAGCTGTTGGCGCCGGCGGCGAAACCGTGCATTCCCTGAGCGATCATCCGCAGGCCCTTCTGAATGACCTCCTCGAAGGAACGGCCAATGGCCATGACCTCTCCCACGCTTTTCATGCTGGACCCGATCTCGTGGGAGACCCCCTCGAACTTGCCCAGGTCCCAGCGGGGAATTTTGCAGACGATATAGTCCAGAGCCGGCTCGAAAAAGGCGGTGGTGGACTTCGTTACGGAGTTGGCGAGCTCGTGAAGTCCCATGCCCAGCGCCAGTTTCGCCGCCACGAAGGCCAGCGGGTAGCCGGTAGCCTTGGACGCCAGAGCCGACGAGCGGCTGAGGCGGGCGTTGACCTCGATCACGCGGTAATCTTCGGAGGCGGGGTCGATGGCGTACTGCACGTTGCACTCGCCCACGATCCCCACGTGGCGCACGATGCGTATGGCCAGCTCCCGAAGCATGTGATACTCGTCGTTGGTGAGAGTCTGAGAGGGGGCCACGACGATGCTTTCCCCGGTGTGGATTCCCAGGGGGTCGAAGTTCTCCATGTTGCAGACCGCTATGCAGTTGTCGTAACGGTCCCGCACGATTTCGTACTCGACCTCCTTCCAGCCCTTCAGGGATTTCTCGATCAAAAGCTGGCTGGAGAAGCTGAACGCCTTTTCCACGGTGGCGGACAGCTCGCCGGCGTTGTCGCAGAATCCGCTGCCCATGCCGCCCAGGGCGTAGGCCGCGCGCACGATCACGGGGTATCCCAGAGATTCCGCCGCCTCACGGGCCGCCTCCGGGGTTTCCACCGCGACGCTCTCGATGGTTTTGACCTGGATTTCGCTCAGTCTTTCGACGAACAGCTCCCGATCCTCGGTGTCCATGATGGACTGAACGGGGGTTCCCAGCACGGACACGCCGTACTTCTCGAAAATTCCCGACCGGAAAAGCGCCACGCCGCAGTTCAGCGCCGTCTGTCCGCCAAAGGCCAGCAGGATCCCGTCGGGCCGCTCCTTCTCGATCACTTTTTCGACGAAAAACGGGGTCACGGGCAGAAAGTAGATTTTGTCGGCGGTCCCCTCGGAGGTCTGGATGGTGGCGATGTTGGGGTTGATGAGAACCGTGACGATCCCCTCTTCCCGAAGGGCCTTCAGAGCCTGGGAGCCGGAGTAGTCGAACTCTCCGGCCTCGCCGATCTTGAGGGCCCCGGACCCCAGCAGCAGCACTTTTTTGATGCTCTTCGCCGAAGCGTTCTCTTTGCCGCTCACCGCGCCTCGCCTCCTTCCATCGTGCCCGTTTCCATGGCTTCCATGAACCGGTCGAACAGAAACTCCGTGTCCGTGGGGCCGCTGGAGGCTTCGGGGTGGAACTGGGCGGAGAAAAAGGGCTTCGTTTTATGGCGAATCCCCTCGTTGGTCTGGTCGTTCATGTTGACGAAGAGGGGCTCCCAGTCGTCGGGCAGGGTGCCGGTGTCCACGGCGTACCCGTGATTCTGGGAGGTGACGAAACATTTTGTCGTGTTGCGGATCTGCACCGGCTGGTTGTGGCTGCGGTGCCCGTATTTCAGCTTGTAGGTCTTCGCTCCGGCGGCCAGGGCCATGAGCTGGTTTCCCATGCATATTCCAAAGACCGGTTTGTCCCCCTCCAGCGCCGCCCGCAGATGACCGACGGCCGTGCCGCAGAGGGCGGGGTCGCCGGGCCCGTTGGAGATGAAAAGCCCGTCCCACTCCAGCGTGTTGAAGTCGTAGTCCCAGGGCACCCGGGTCAGGCGGACGTTGCGCTTCAGGAAGCACCGGATGATGTTGTGCTTGACCCCGCAGTCCACCAGAACCACGTGTTTACCCGTATTTTCGACGCCGTAATGGATGATGTCGCAGCAGCTGGCCTCCGCCACCAGGTTGCGCTGGCCGGGGTCGTCGAAGGGAATCTCGTCGGGGGAGTCGAAGACGATTTTACCGTTCATGGCGCCCCGCTCCCGAAGGAACTTCGTCAGCTCCCGGGTGTCGATGCCGTAAAGGCCGGGAACCCGATGCTCCTTCAGCCAGTCGCCCAGGCTCTTTGTGGCGTTCCAGTGGCTGTATCGGGCGGAATAGGAGGAGATGATGAGGCCTGTGACGTGGATTTTTTCCGACTCGTAATAATCGTAAACCCCGTCTTTTCGCGTGTCGGGAGGAACGCCGTAGTTGCCCACCAGCGGATAAGTCACGGTGAGAATCTGCCCCACATAGGAGGGGTCCGTCAAACTCTCCGGATAACCCACCATGGAGGTGTTGAAAACGACCTCTCCCGCCGCGGGCGTCTCGCTGCCGAACGAATAGCCCTGGAATACTGGCCCGTTCTCCAGAATCAGCGACGCCTTCCGTCTGCTTTCCAACGCGCTTCCTGCGGACGGCTTTTCCGGAAAACCCGGTTCGGAATCAGAACACATAAAATCGAAACCCTTTCCTGCTGAATTTGATCAAGATTTGCTTTAACTATCTTTGTTCACTTCATTTATTTATTTTTTTATATTTTCACTTTAAACGCGTCACCATCATCATGAGCTGTTTCATGCCCGTGGCAAAGCTGTCGACCCGGGCGCGCTCCTGAAGGGAGTGGGCGTTTTCGGAGGAGATGACCCCCACGGAGACGGTGGGAATGCCGAGAGAGACGGAAACGTTGCCGTCCGTGGCCCCCTCTCCGCTGAGGGGAACGTCGTCGTATCCCAAATCCTTCAGAGCGACCACGGCCGCCTGAACCACGTCCAGACCGGCGGGGTTGGGCTGCTGACCGGCGGTGATGTCCATGAGCAGTTCCTTCCTGAAGACGGCGCCGGAGTCGGTGATGGCCTTTTCCATGGCGCTCAGGACGCTGTCCTCAAGTTTTTTCAGGCCCGCCGGGTCCGGGCACCGCATGTCGAGGGTCACCCAGGCCTCCTCGCAGATGGCGTTTTCGGTGGTTCCGCCGCCGATGACCCCCAGGTTCAAATAGATGGGCGGGTCCTCTTCGGTCTGGTATTTATAGGCCTCGGTGATGGCCAGAGCAAGGCTTTTCACGGCCGAGGGCTGCCCCAGGCTTTTCATCGTGTGCCCCGCGGGGGTGACGGCGTAAACTTTGTACCAGTTGACCCCCAGACCTCCCACAAAAATCTTTCCCAGCTGACCGTCCACGGCGATGACCTGATCCGGCTTTTTGGCGGCGTGGGCCAGGTAATATTTCATCCCCTGCAGCCCCACTTCCTCCTGCACGGTGGCCAGGAAAAGAAGGTTGCAGGCCGGAGTGATGGAGAGCTCGTCCAGAGCCCGTTTTATCCAGGTCAGGGCCAGAGGGGCGGGAATGTCGTCTCCGGCGCCGGGGCAGTAAATCCATCCGTCCCGGATTTCCGGGTTCAGAGGGACGTCGTTGGCGAAAACGCTGTCCATGTGTCCCGTGATGAGAAGGGTGCGCGCGCCGGGTTTCCCCTTCATGGTTCCCCACACGTTGCCGATTTCGTCCCGGGTCACGTCCTCCAGACCGATCTTCCGGAATTTCGCCTCGAACCACGCCGTGCGCTTCTGTTCCTGCCGGGATTTTCCGGGGATGGCCATGACCTCCAGCCATTCCTTCAACATAGCGTCTTTGTTCCGGTCGATCCAGTCGGCGACCGCTTCATCCGCGGACGCGGCCTCCGCCCGCCGGCAGAGAAAAACAGGCACGAAAAGGGACACCATCAATAACAGCGAAATAGACATAAGAACCTCCTGAAATTTATTTCTTTTTTGATCCTTCACTTAAAAATTAGTACGTTCTCTGTTATATTATGCCATAAAAGAGCGGAGAATGAGCTTCGGAACGGGAGAGCTTCAGAACGGGAAAAACCGTCGCCGCCGCTCGGCTCGGACTGGAAAGGAAGATTGCGCAATGACGTCACTGTCGCGTCCAAAGAAGACTCTGGGGGTTCTTGGCGGAATGGGGCCGGCCGCTTCGGCGGAGTTTCTGGCGATTTTGGCCCGGGACACCCCCGCGGAAAGGGACCAGGATCACCCGCGGGTTCTGATGATTTCCGACCCCTCCATTCCCGACCGCACGGAGGCTCTCCTGGGAACCGGAGAGGACCCCACGCCCTTTCTGCGAAAGGAGCTGGAGCGACTGGTGGACATGGGGGCGAACCTTCTGGCCGTTCCCTGCAACACGGCTCACTGTTTCATCGACCGTTTTCGGGAGGCGCTGACCGTCCCCCTCGTTCACATCGTGGAGGCGACGCTGGACTCGGCCCGGCGCAGGAGTCCGAAGGGCGCGTGGCTCCTGTCCACCTCCGGAACGCGGAAAAGCAATATCTATCCTGAATACGCCAGCCGCGTGGGCTACGAGTTTTTTCACCCCGCCGACGGGCAGCAGGAACGCATACAGGAGAGCCTCACTCTGGTCAAGGCGGGAAAAATGTCCGAGGCCGGGCGCGTGCTGCGGGAGGTCATCGAGGAGCTCCGGCGGGAGCGCGACACTCTGATCGTAACGGCCTGCACGGAGCTTCCCCTGGCTTACGCGGCCTCGGGGCTGCCCCGTGAAAAGGAGGTTTCCAGCCTTCAGGCCCTCAGCGACGCCTGTCTCCGACGCCTTTTCTGAATTTGGCGCAAAAAAAAGCGTGCGGACGAGGAGAAAGAACCCCGTCCGCGTTTTTTCATTTCCTTTATTTCTTTGGGTTTTTTGGTTAAGCGGCTCTCAGTTTACCACCGCGTCGGAGGGCGTCAGTTTTTCCCCTTCCGTGGCCGCCACAACCGCGCAGACGGCGGTATCTCCGGTGACGTTGACGCAGGTGCGCATGGCGTCGAGAATGGCGTCGATGCCCGCCACAAGGCCGATTCCTTCAATGGGCAGTCCGGTGCTGGTCAGAACCAGCGTCAGCATGATCAGCCCCGCTCCGGGAACGCCCGCCGTGCCGATGGAAGCCAGAGTCGCCGTAAGGATGATTCCGATCTGGGCGTTTATCGACAGGTCGATGCCGAAGGCCTGAGCGACGAACAGGGCGCAGACTCCCTGATAGAGGGCGGTCCCGTCCATGTTGATGGTGGCCCCCAAAGGCAGGACGAAGGAGCTGATGCTCTCCGAGACCCCCAGGTTGTCCCGAACGTTGGCGATGGTGACGGGCAGCGTGGCGGAGCTGGAACGGGTGACGAAGGCCGTGATGGAGGCCTCCTGAACGCCCTTGAAGTACCAGAGCGGAGATCTCTTGCAGAACACGACGACCATCCCCGAATAGACGACGAGGGCGTGGAGGATGCAACCCGCGTAAACCGCGCCGATGACCTTGGCGAAGGGCGCCAGTATGGAGAATCCGTATTTTGCCGCGGTGACGGCGATCAGCGCGAAAACGCCGTAAGGAGCCAGTCGCATGATCATGTGAGTCATGGAGTACATGACCTCGGCGATGGCGTCGAAAGCGCCGACGATGCGTTTACCCTTCTCGCCGGCAAACAGGCACGCCACGCCGAAGAACAGCGCGAAGACGATGATCTGCAGCATGTTGGCCTTCACGAGGGAGTCCAGCGGGTTCGACGGGAAAATGTCGAGGAAGACGTCCAGCAGCGGTTTGCCCTCCTGGGCCTTCCCGGCTGCCCCGGCGATGTTCATGCCGATACCCGGCTGGATCAGGTTGCCCAGGACGAGGCCAATGGCAATGGCCACCGCCGTGGTCAGGAGGTACAGCACGAGGGTCTTGATCCCGATTCGCCCCAGTGACCTCGGATCTCCGATGGAAGCGGCCCCCACCACGATACTGGAGAAAACCAGCGGAACGATCAGCATCTTCAGAAGCGTAAGAAAGATTTTCCCCACGGCGTCCAGGAGAGGCATGACATACTCCTTCAGCAACGCGTTGTCCGCCGCCATGGGCCCCACGAGAAAGCCAAAGACGATACCCAGCACAAAACCGATACTGATTTTCACCAACAATGACGTCCCTTTGTTCTTCACGAATACCCCTCCTTCTGTGAGTTAAAAACGTTCCGGTTCTCCAGGATAGCTTATTATAACAAATGATACCCGTTGAACAGA
>JAISUO010000106.1 GCA_031272035.1 Synergistaceae bacterium | reverse complement strand
GCCTGATGAAGAAACTAAGCGACTCACGCGGCTCATACTTCACCGGTTCGCTGCTTATAAAGTTAGAATAGCTAAAAGCAGTGATATTCAAACATTAGCTTCTTCATTAACGCTCGGTTGAAAGCAAATTGGTATCATTGCATTTCGCGCTGACGTTTATGCAGGGGAGAAAAGATTTCGCTTCTCCTCCTGCTTCAGTCCAAAAAAAAGAACCCCCTCCTGATCGTGGGGTTCTCTCTTTGGGCTTTGGGGCTTTGGACGAAGTTATTTTTTGAGCTGCTGAGCCCAGTAGTCGGCCTTCTCTTTCAGGCGCTTCATGCGGCGCTCCGTGGGGGGATGGGAGTTGAATCCGCTGGGGGGCGTCACCGCGCCGGCGTCGGCCATGCGTTTGACGGCGTTGTAAAGTCCCATGGAGGAGTAGCCCGCTTTTGCGCACTGTTCCGTGCCGTAATCGTCGGCCTCCACCTCGGCCTCCCGGCTGTAGCCGCTTTTGACCAGTTCCGCGCCGGTTCCAACCGCCAGATCGGCGATGGCGTTTCCTCCCAAAATTTTGCTGAGAATGCTGGCCGCGACTCCAACGCCCACCTGCTGTTTGATGCCTTTTTCCAGGTGCCCCAGGGCGGCGTGGCCGCTTTCGTGTCCCAGAACCCCCGCGATTTCATCCTCCGTTCGAAATATTTTCATCAGTCCACGGTAGACCACGACCATGAAATCTCCCTTGTCATTTTTTGTCATGTAGGCGTTGAGAATGTCCTGATCGTCGTAGACCAGCCAGGCGCTGATTTTCGTCACCTTTCGAAGGCGATCCCAGGCGTTCTGCAGCATCTGGAGGGAAACTCCGGCGGGGTCCGGCATTTTGGCGCCTGCCTTGTACGTCACCTTGTCTCTGACCGGGTTGGCCCCCAGCTCCGTCTCCGCCTGGACGGGCTCCGACAACACGGACAGAGCGACCGTCAGGGCCAGAACGATCACAGGGATCCATTGCCGCGGGCTTTTCAGCCCGACTCCGAAATTTATCCTCATGCACAACCATCCTTCCGGCATCGGAATTTTTGACTTCCGCTCTCCGTCCGATCGAAAGTCTTTCCCATATCCATATAATAAACCTAAAACGGATTCATTGAATAAGTATTTTTGCAAAATTGTGATATTGTCAGAAAAGCCGTCGGCGACGAACCGAAGCAGCTCCTGAACCTTTTGTACATGGGGCAACCGAAAATCTGGACGAAGGATGTGGGTGCGGCTGTTTTCCGTTACATACCCCAGAGGTGAATTTCTTTTCCGCCGTATCGTTCCACCCGGTCAAAAATCTTTTCGTCCCACGCGCGTCCGGAGCGTTCGTCGCAGATGATCAAATGGGCCTCCGAAGCGTTCGTCAGATCGGCGTAACCGAAGGTCTGCTCAAGCCCCTCCGAAAGGACCCGTTTAAAACCCTGAGAGTTCTCCCGGAGGGTTTTCAGCTCCAGCACAATTCTCTGTTCCTCCTGACTCTTTCTCTCGACTCCCGGCGGATGCCGCCAGCGCACCAGCAAATCTACCCGCTTCCGACCCAGCGCGTATTCCCGGTCTATTTGCCCGCCTCCATTGACAATTCTCTGCAGGAACGCCTGGAGCAGCAGTTGAAATCCGGCTTCTTTATAATCGAAACGCTCCAGCCAGCTTTCTGAATTCTCACGGAAAAATTGCTGGAAAGCCGAAAGCAATCCCGGCATATTGAGGGAACCGTCTTCTTTGATTTGCGGCGTCCGCGGGAAGACGCCGGCCAGTTTATCCTGCATAACGCCGGACAGTTGACGCGGAAGAACTTCCCGATAAATTCCGTTGGCGATGACCAAAACTCCTGTCCTGTCGCGACGCAGAAGCCCCAAATCAAGGACGTACTGAATATCGTCCTCCGGAGGGTCCGATTTCCAGTTTTCACCGGCCAGCAAAGATTCCAGCACCCGGCGCACTCTGGGTTCCCGGAGCTTGTCAGCGAGCTGATCCAAATGCGTCGCCCGCTCCAGAATCAAATGGTTCGCCGCCTCTTCTATCACTTTCAGCGTGATTGGACGGGTTCGGTCGCGATTTTCGCGCATTTCCCAGGTTGCCTGATGCGCCAGAGCGTTCACCAGCCAGGGTTGTCCCCAGGTCAGATCCCAGATCTTCGGGTAAATATTTTCCTCGAAAACCTGTCCTGTGGCCGCTGTGTGCTGTCCGTACAGCTCCCGTATATCGTCCTCGGAAAAATTCCCCAGCCTCAAAGACTTCGCTTTGACGTTGAAGCAGCTTCCGCCGGTAATGATGTCTCCACTGGACATGTGGATGCGGTAATCCCGCACGTCCCGTACTCCGCAGAGAATTACGGAAACGGGCGCTCGTCCGGGACGGCTGGCGTATCCATCACGAAGCTGACGCAGCACGGAGACCAGCGTGTCGCCGATCAGCGCGTCAATTTCGTCGATGAACAGAACGAGGGGCTTGTCCAGCTTTTCGCAAAAGCTTTCGAGGGCCGCAACCAGGGCGGCATCCGCTCCTCGTCCCGCTATAAATTCGGCGGGTTCGTTCGGCAGGCGACGCTTTAATAAATGTTCCACAGCGCTTTCCAGACGGGATAAAATCGCCGTCATCCCTCTCTGAACGTCGTTTCTGGCGGTCTGTGCGGCTTCCACGTTAAAGTAAACGCAATAACGCAGCCCTTCATCATTAATTTGCCTCACCATTGCCAAAAGAGAGGTCGTTTTGCCCGTCTGACGGGGCGCGTGCAGGACAAAGTATTTGCGCTGGGTTATCAGGCTGCTGACTTCTTCGTAGTTGATGCGTCGAAGCGGGTCGAGTGTGTAATGGATATCTTCCTGAGCAGGTCCTGCCGTGTTGAAAAATTTCTCACTCTGTTGGTTCATTCCATGTTCACACCCTTCCCGTGATGTCTTCTCAATTATAAACGAGAGCCGTTGGCTCTTTTCTGTATAAATTTTTGTGCGTCACTTACCAGTATTAAACGTCAGGCACTTGACAATATAAACGGTCAGGTACTATACTAATTTTAGTCAGGCGCCTGACATAAATATTTTTTCCGGGAGGGAAAAACAATGGACGAAATCAAGACGACGGTTACACGGCAGCTGCGCCACCTTCAAATGCTCATGCACCGCGCGATGTTTCAGGATTTCAGCGGGAGCGGCCCTTTTCACAGCCCCCACAGAGGGCAGGGGCGAATTCTGGCCCTGCTGAAAATGAAGCCGGAGATCAGTCAAAAAGAACTGACCTATCTCCTCGACATGAGCAAACAGTCCCTCGCGGAACTGCTCGCGAAATTGGAAAAAAACGAGTATATTACACGAGAGCCGTCTGAAGAAGATAAGCGGGTTATGATGGTCAAACTGACCGAGAACGGAGCGAAAGCCGCCGACGACGTGACGGAAAACGAACCGGCGGCGACGGAATTTCTGGACTGTCTCGACGAGGAGGAGTTAAGGCGTTTCAGCGAATATCTTGAGCGTATTATCAAGGGATATGAGGAAAAATTCCCGAACGAGGACTTTGAAGAACGTCGCAGGCTGTTGCTGGAATTCATGTCTCACCACCACCATCCGCACGATTTTGACAGCCACGATCGGCATCATCGCTCGTTCGCCGGACGCCTGCGCGAATTATTCGCCGGCGGGCGCGGGGAAGGCGACCCCCGTGAGCCGGAAAGGAATTTTGGAAATGGCGACGATCTCAGATGGCAGCGCGCGCGCTTCGAGGCCCGGGGCCTCGGCAGGGAGTGACCGGCGCAGCACCGCTGTTTTCTTAAATATACTCGGGAGGCAGGCAAATGAGCGTACATACCTTTACTCTGTCCACAAAACGAGAGGGATTTTATGATATTACGGAAAAAGTCGCAGAGGCCATCGCCAAAAGCGGGGCAGAGGAGGGGCTGTGCCTGGTGTTCTGCCCTCACACCACGGCTGCGATCACCATCAACGAAAACGCCGATCCGGACGTGCCGGCGGACATTCTGAAGGGGCTGGCCGCGGCGTATCCGGACAGCCCCGCGTTCCGGCACGGAGAAGGAAACTCCCCCGCGCACCTGAAATCGACCTGCGTGGGGGCCTCGGTGACGCTGATCATCGAAGGAGGACGCCCTCTGCTGGGAACCTGGCAGGGAGTCTGGTTCTGCGAGTTCGACGGTCCCCGTACCCGTCATTTTCACGTAAAGGTCCTGCAAGGATAAATCCCGACTACCTTCCTCACATCTGAGAGGTTCCCGCAATTTTTCCGAAATGATCTTTTAAACAAAAATTATACGCCGGCCGCGCCCGAACAGAGATCTGTCCCGCGGCCCGGAAGGGTTTTGTCACATCGCCGCTTGAGGCGCTAAAAGCGTATATTTATATTGATTTATACTAACCTTTATGGAGAACCGGATGGTCTGATTCCCCATAATTGTCGTAAAATGAGGAAGATCAGTCAGGGTAAATTTCAGGAAAGCAGGGTGTATTCCGTGAGCGGAGACGCGACGCGACAGACGAAAATACTTGAAATTCTTCCCGCCGAGGGCAAAACGGTTCGGGTCGTTCTGGAGGAAGTTCCGCCGGAAGACCTTTTTCACCCGTCCGGTGGAGGACAGCCCGGCGACACGGGAACGCTCCGGGGACTTCCGGGAGAGGGTGAAACGGCCGTATTCCGGGCCGATGTTCTGGACGCCCGACGGCGGCGCGAGGACGGCGCGACGATTCTCGACCTGAAGGTGACCCGGGGCGTTCCCGAAGTGGGGCTGCCCGTTCTGGCGGAACGGGACGACGCCCGCAACTCCATCCTTTCGCGAATGCACACGGCCCAGCACATTTTTTCCCGCCTTCAGGAAAACGCCTGCGAGGGTTTGGAGACCCTGAAGGTGAATATCGGCGTCGACGAAAGCGTCGTCAGCGTCCATTACGACGGAGAACTGACCTGGGAGGGGCTTTTCGGACTGGAGGACCAGACCCGGGAGGTCATCCGGCAGAACCTGCCGGTGGAGTCCTTTCTGACCTCCCGGGAAGAAGCGGAGCGAATCTCCGAGCTGAAGGCCAAATGGGAGCGCATCCACGACGAGAAAATCCGGGTCGTGAGAATTGCCGGAATCGACGCCACGGCCTGCGCGGGAACCCACGCGGCACGAACCTCAGAGATCGGAGATTTCATGGTGACGGGCTTCAACGGGTCGCCGCCGGACTGGGAGGTTCGCTTTACGGTTCGGACGGAGGCCTTTACCCGGGACGGGCTTCGGGTGCTGCGGCGTCTCCTGCGGGAGATCGGCTGCCCTCTGGATCGGGTGGAGGACGTGTTCCTGCGTCAAAGGGCGGAAAACGCGGCGCTTCGGCAGCTTGCGGACCGAATGCGCTCCTATGTTTCCATCCCCTGGGAGGAGCGGCGGCTCGGGGAACGGCCCCTGTATTTCGCCCTGCTGCCCGGCCTGACCAAAGAGCTGATTTCAGTCCCTGCCCGGCTCTGCGCCGAGGGACATCCCGACGCCCTGTGCCTCGCCCTGCTGCCCGGCCCGCCGGAGGAGCCCTTCCCCTTTATCCTGCTGCGGGGTGCGGAAACCGGCGTTGACCTGACCGGATTTCTCAAACGCTTCCCGGAACTGAAGGCCCGGGGCGGCGGCAAACCGGACTGGCTCAACGGCACGACGACGGAGCGCTCCGTCACGGTCTGGCTCGACTGCCTGAAGCGGTATCTGGAATGAAACCCGATCGGGTCAATACTTTTAACTCAGGACTTTTAACTCAGGGGGTGATCGACGGATGAAAAGGTCGCTTTTCCCTGCGGGGATTTTTGTGCTGACAATACTGTTTTTGAGCTCAGTTTGGGATTCGGCGGCCGCGGCTGCCGCGGGAAAGGGCTCATCTCCCGGGAAGAGCGCCGCGGTCAGCTCCCCCTCCGGAGGGCCTCCGCCGGAGATGCTGTCCGGAGACGCCCTGCCCGACCACTATCTGTCCGGAGAGCCCCTGCCGGATGAGCCTCTGGCGGAAAACGACGAACCGGATTTCGAGGTGGAGGAAACCGCCCTCGACGAGCTGATGAAGCAAATTTTGCGGCGTCCGAAAAAGCCGGTTTTCGAGGCGGATCGCTACGGGCTGAAGGGAAACTACGTGGTGGTTCAGGAAATCAGCGGAAACCTGCGTCCGGGCGTGAACGACAAAGTTCGCCTGGTGGCCCTGCGGAAGGAGGAGGGGGTTTTCGACCGGGAGCTGCTGCTGGAAGTCGCCCCTGCCGAGGGGGACCCCTGGCTGATTCCCCTTTCCGGGGACGTTCGGGGGTACGACTCCACCATCGAGCTGAAAAACTTTACCTCCAAAGTGGCCCCGGAGGTCCTTCTCACCGTCAAAACGGGGCGCAATGAAGGTTCAGGGCGTATGCTGGTCGTCGACGTCTGGCATAAGGAAGTCCTCTACGACTCCAAAAACACGAATCTCCCCATGGTGCAGGGTCGGTTTTTCAACGGCTACCGGGCGGAGGTCTTCGCCACGGACAAAGAGCGTCAGTGGGGGTCCCACATTTTGATCGACCTTTCTCCACGCAAAAAACTCTACGCGAAAAATCGAATCTACGACGAATTTTCCGGTCAGCTTCTCACCCTCGTCCGTGTCCGCAGCGTGGGACACCTGCGCCTGGCTCCCGAAGACGTCGACGGAGACGGAATCTATGAGCTGAAAGGAATCGGAGATCTGCGGGGGGCCGGCCGCTTCGACCGGGTGGCCTACGTGGATTTCACGCTGAAGTTCGTAAACGGGGCATGGGTCCTCCTCGCCTGCCGGATCGTCCCCGTGGAGGACCTGGAGCAAATGCCCTTCCCCGTGAAACTGAGCCGCGTTCCCGCCGGGGCGTTGTTTTGTTTCCGTAATTATTGTACAATAAATTAGGATGACATTATTGTACACAGAATTCGATAATGATAAAGGCCAGGAGGTGAAAGAGAATGCGTATTATCTCATCGAACAGCATTGTCCATATTGAAGGTCAGACGCTTCATAAGGAGCGCGGAGCCAACATCCGACGGGTGAATGTCCAGTATGAGCATGTCCGGGAGCCGGTGATCGTGGGACGCCCCCAGTTGGAGGACTTCAATTCTCTTGTGGTGATTCACGACAAGATGGAGTTTTACAGCTAACCTCAGGCGATTTGTCTTTCGGAAAGCGTCGTCTTCACCCCTTCGAAAAAACAGAGGGTGAAGGCTGCTGTTTTGTGGATTTATAGCGGATGGCGCAATCGTGTACCTAAAAAAAGACGCTCAATACTGGTGCGCGACGAACAGAAATTTATACAGAAAAGCGCCAACGGCTCTAAAAATGAGGGATGTTTTCTCTTGACGAATTCCGAGTAAATGAGTTAAAATTTGGCTCGTTGAAAACAGAGCGTTTGTAAGCGTTTTGGATTCAGGTTTTGTTTTAGATTCAGATCCAGTTGTGTGATCTGTAAGCAGTGGTTTGAGTGTAAAAGGCGGCATAGCCAAGTGGTAAGGCAGAGGACTGCAAATCCTTTATCCCCAGTTCGAATCTGGGTGCCGCCTCCAAATACAGAAATCTGCGTATAAAGATTAGAGCGACAGCTAACGCTAAATTTCCCTTCCACAGGTGGAGTCACAGATGAGAATAAAACGTTGTGGATTTTGGATATTGCCGGTGGTGATATTTTTCGTCCTTGCCTTCGGCGGCTGCGGCGGACACCACAGGGACGACAGCGAGGATTTCCCCGGCATTCCCACGCCGGCTCCGGATCCTTCCGCTTACAGACTCCAGGGGACGTGGATCATGCGGGACGGGACGGGAAGCGCCGTCACCTCCACGGGCGGCGAGGCCCAGCTGAAGGTGCATCAGGGGGTCGTGGCCGTCACAGTTAAAGAAATCAACGACGACGACAGCGTCATTGTGGGGCTCCAGGGCGATTACTCCTGGGATGTCTACTACGGAGGCGTTTTAAGCTACTACGTCCGATTTTACAATGAAAACCCCGTGGCTACGGTCTTTACAAAGACGGGGGAAAATCAATACCGCTACGAATTCTCCAACAGAAATCGCGTGGCGGACATTGCCATTCTGGACGACAACACCCTCTTCATTCAGGAAAACGGGACGACCGTCATCAACGGCCTCGTGAATTCCTACAATATGAAATATTACATGGACAGACAGACGCCCTGAGCCGGGCCTTGCCTGCCCTGTCTGGAGGATCAGCTATCCTTCCAGCCCGTTTCCGCCTTGAAATCCTCTCTTGCGGGGGTGAAGGCGTCGATGGCCACGGTATCCTCCAAAGCGATTCCTCCATGAGTCTCGTTCGGGGCGAACACGGCGAAGCTGCCGCCTTTCAGAAGGACCGTTTTTCCGTCTTCCGTTTCAAAACGCATGGCCCCGCTGACCAGATAGGAAATTTGTTCGTGGGAGTGGCTGTGCGAGGCCAAAATCGTGTCTTTTTTGACGGTCCAGACCGTGAGCGTCAGATTTTCGCCGTGAACGAAGGTTCCCACCGAGCCGGGTCTTTTGTCGAACTTCGGAAGCGCATCGGTTTCGTACGTTTTCAACTTTTTTCACCTTCCCACTGTATATTTTTCGAAACGCCTATTTTATCCGCTTATTTTACCAAATTATCAAATTGTCGGACTTCTGCAACGGGATGCCCTGACGAAGAAACTCCCCTTTTTTAGTACACGATTACACAATCCGTTATAAAATAAACAGGATGATGCACTTGATGTCAGTCGGGTAAACGTCAAACAATGAGGTACGAGACCGCAGGATGGGAAAGGAGGCGTGTGATGAACCTTCTCAACAGGAAAAAATTTGCTGCAGTAGACAAACAACCCTTCGGTGAGCGGAATTCAGGGGGCTTCCTGCTGAGATGCTTCATTGTCGTTTTAAAAACAGTGTTGAAGTGTCTTACGGGCTTGATCATATTTATCGCCACGGTGATCTGGTCCCTTACAGGGTCCCTTATAAAAGTCATTTCTGTACTGGTTTTAGCCTCCGGAGCGGCTTTGTTCGTCTCTCTGCTCAATCCCGCCCCCGCGACCATTGCGTTTTTTGCCGTCCTGCTTTGGGGTCTTTCAAAAATGTAACGCAGAATACGAGTTCTCCGCAGTAGTCGCTTTGGATGCGCACAGCCGCTGATTCCGCCATTATTATAGCTTCGCTGTCAGATTTTTTGTAATACACCGGCAAAGAATCAAAACATCCAAGAAGCACATGTCTATGCAAATTCGAGGTTTAATTTCGGATTTGCATAGAATATAATTGTGGACGAAAATTCGTGCGAGAAGCAGCGCGTCAGAAGACAGGAGGGTGCGCCTTGTATGTTCAACGCAGACTGGAAAAAGAGATTCGCGAATCGCTCCGATACTTTCCGGTAACGGCGATCACAGGACCGCGCCAGTGCGGAAAGTCCACGCTGGCCAAACGTCTCATGGAAGAAGCGGGCAACGGCCTTTATCTGGATTTGGAGCGCCCTTCCGACCTGGCCAAATTCAATGAACCGGAGCTGTTTCTTTCGACCGTCCGGGACAGGCTCATTTGTATCGATGAAATCCAGCGCAGGCCGGAACTGTTTCCACTGATCCGCAGCCTCGTGGACGAATGGGGGCGACCCGGGGCTTTCCTGATTCTGGGTTCGGCATCGCGGGATCTGCTGCGCCAGTCGTCGGAAAGCCTTGCCGGAAGGATCGCTTACCACAGGCTGACACCGTTTTTGTGGGAAGAAATCCGTAAATACCGTCCAAATGGCGGCTTTTCTGACATTACATTGGATCGGTATTTGACTGTCGGGGCGTTTCCGGCCAGTCTGCTTCTGGAGAATGACTCAATGTCCTTCCTGTGGCGGGAAAATTTTATTCTCACCTTTCTGGAACGCGACTTGCCCCAGTGGACCGGCGCGTCCCCGGATTCCATCCGCCGTCTCTGGCGGATGCTGGCTCACGTCAGCGGACAGACCGCAAATTACACCGCGCTGGCCTCCTCTCTTGGGGTCAGCGACCAGACTCTGCGCGGTTACGTTGACCTCCTGTCGAGTACCTATATGGTGGAGTCCATTCCTCCGTACCATTCCAACCTCGGCAAACGGATGAGAAAAGCGCCGAAAATTTACGTGGCCGACTCGGGGCTGACCTGCGCTCTCCTGGGGCTGCGCTCTTACGAAGATCTCCTGGGACATCCCGGCTTCGGCGCGCTTTGGGAGCAAGTCGTCCTGTCCAACCTGCGCGGAACCTTCCCCGGCGCTGAAATTTGCCACTATCGATCGGCCGGCGGCGCGGAAATCGACTTCGTTGTGAGCCTTGGGCACAAAGTGTTCGCGGTGGAATGCAAGGCGTCACTGAATCCGATCCTGACTAAAGGAACCCATTGCGCTCTCGATGACATCAAACCTCAGCGCGCTTTTGTCGTTTCGCCCGTCAGCGAAGGATGGCCGCTGGCCGAAGGCATCGACGTGCTCCCTCTGGACAAACTATCCGCCGCGCTGAAGACGTGATTAATCTGGACGGGGACACAATCTACGATTAATACCCGGACGGCGTGTGAACGGCGGAAATTTGCTATAATCATGGCAGGGAAAGGGAACGCTCTGCTGACAGCAGACCCATGCAGGAACAGGAGCTCAACGCGCAGAACCACGAGAAAACTCAATAGTCACATTTGAAAATCTCGAAAGGTTGTATACGACATGGGAATAAGATTCAGAAAATCAATCAGGTTACTCCCAGGTGTACGCTTGAACGTCGGATTACGGGGTTCCAGCCTGACAATAGGCCCGCGAGGCACGTCCTTAAATATCAGTCAAAAGGGCATCGCTGCCAATGTGGGAATTCCTGGAACGGGCCTCAGCTTTCGTGAACAATTGTTTAAAACGTCTTCCGGCAGAAAGAACAGGATTTCAGAGTCTGATCTTATCGAATTGAATGAGATATTGAACATTCACCTTCACACTCCCGCGCCTGATGCCCCGTGGCAGCCCGATTTCAGCGATGGACAACTGACTCCGCCGGTCAAACCGAGTTTCACCGGCAACACTGGCTGTTCCATTGTTCTTGTACTGCTTCTTTTTGTATTCCCTCTTATACCTCTTGTTTTGTCTTTTAAAGTGAATAACTGGCTTAAAGCCAACAAGCAATATGACGCCGAAATGGAACAATACAAGGCTGCAAAAAAAATACAGGATGAAAAGTGGGAAAAATTTAATGCTCTGATGAGTAATCCAGTTAAAAACGCTGAAGATATACTCACTTTGGCAATGGAAAATCTGGATTGGCCGAAGGAAACGCTCGTCGCTTACGAAGTCGATAAAGAAAATGAGGAAGAAAGCGTTGCCAGGTTTGACGTGGATTTACCGGAAATTGAGGATATGCCTGATGATGTCTCAAATAAGGCAATGCGCCTGAATTATGTAAGGCATATTTTTGGAATAGGTTTTCGCATCATCGGCGAAGCATTCAGAGCACTTCCATTTTTAAGAAACGTTGTGCTTTCCGGATATTCACAGCGTGTGGACAGCGCCACCGGCAACACCACAGACGAATATTTGTACAGTGTTCGAGTGCCTCGTGAAAGATGGGAAAGGATTAACTTCAACAACCTCGAAAACGTCGATCCCCTTGTGGCTTTGAATGCGTTTGAAATGCGATGTGACATGACAAAAACTGGTATAATGCACGCCATAGAGCCATTTTAACAGAGATAAAACAGGTTATTTGAATTAACACTCCGGCTTTATTCATTGTTGGAGAAGTACGTCAATAATTTACCTGCAGGATCGCAGAACGAGAGAGGCGGCAGAGACGATGAAACGTTCAGGACAGGAAAAATCTGTTGAGCTCAATCCCGGCTCAATAGAAGAGGTGTGCTTCGACGAGCG
>JAISUO010000105.1 GCA_031272035.1 Synergistaceae bacterium | reverse complement strand
ATCTTCTTTTTATCCAAAACCTGCACCTCCGCCGCATCGATCCGGATATATGTCTGGCATGTGAGAAAATATAAAAATATGCTTAATTATTAAACTTAACTGCATAAATTATTAAATTTTCAAATTTGTGTAATTTATTCTGATATTATAAGCACGAAAAAGGGCAAGTCAAGCCGTAAAATGTCAGTGGTTCACTTATCTGTGATAGTGTCCTCCCATAAGTCATCAATGAAAATGTCCGCAGAAGCAGGAGCGGATCACTTTGAACAGGAGAGAACGAGAGGGAAAAACGGAATCCGTAAATGTGAAGCGGCAGGATTTTTCAGCTGGTTACGCCGTTATTGTTTCAATACAATGCCAAATACCAAAGAGCAAAACTATCGCAGCAGCTTCCAGACGAAGCCGTCATTTCCGCCGAAAAACGCGCTCCCGGGGGCAGTCGTGGCATTGGGGGATCCGAACCATTCATGAGCGGGAGCCGCCTGCGCCGCGGACGAACGGGCCTCTCCCCCTGGGACGGCGGCGCCGATCCACCAGCCCCGCTCGTCGGAGAAAAACGCGTAATGCGTGACGTCCCCGAAACGACCGGGGATGTCCGTGTAGGGGGCGAGCAGCTCGACGTGGTTGACATTTTTGGGCAGCGACCCCGCCGAAGGATTTTCCGAGCGGAAAAGCAGAGCCGCCTGTTCCAGCGCGCGCATATCCGCTTCAATGGCCTGAACGCTGGCGTTTCCTATCCCTTTCAGCGTAGGCGCAACCGGAATGTAAAACGCGAAAGCCCCTGAATTGCAGGTTATCACAACCGCCGCCAGCAACAGAGAAAATAAAAACGGATGATTATGGCGTTTCATGAATAATTCCCCCCTGTCGTCGCCTCTTGCGCTGCCGCGCACAAAAAACTTTGGAAGTCCATGTCGCGTGAAGCATAGCACATAATTTCCCAACCGAAAATGATACCGAAAACAATCTTTCTCACTCTTACGAATAATACTGTTATTTTTATTTTATTCTTCATTTTTTGAGCGGGGGTTTTATAATTTTAAAAGGGGATATGTTCTGTATGGCCTGAAGAGGGGGAGGTACCGCTTATGAAAATCTTTGATCATTTTACGCTGGGTGGCCTGACGGTGGAGAATCGCTTTGTGCGTTCAGCCACCTGGGAGGGTATGGCGACGAAAGAGGGCGCGGTGACGCCGGAGCTGGTGCGGTTGATGAAAACGCTGGCGGAGGGCGGGGCCGGAATTCTGATCTCAAGTCACGCCTACGTTCGCAGGGACGGACAGGCCGGAGAAAGGCAGCTGGGAATTTATGACGACTCTCTGATTCCGGGGCTGCGTCAGATGTGCAAAGAGGTGCAGGCCTCGGGAGCTGTGATTTTTGCGCAGCTGGCTCATGCGGGGGTGAACGCCAATGGAGCGCTTTCCGGAGAGGAGCCCATTGGCCCCAGCGCGATGGAAAATGGCCGGGGAGAAAAAGCCAGGGAGGCCACTCTGGAGGATATAGCGCGGCTGAAGGAGAGTTTTGCGGAGGCCGCCCGCCGGGCTCTGGAGGCTGGGTTTGACGGGGTTCAGATTCACGCGGCCCATTGCTATTGCCTGAGCCAGTTTCTGTCGCCCTGGTACAACAGACGGACTGACCAGTACGGCAACGGCATCGAAAATCGGGCCCGGCTCCTGACAGAGGTCTACAGGGGTGTGCGTAAGGTCGTGGGGGAGAAATATCCCGTCATCGCCAAGATCAACGCCGAAGACTTCATTGAAGGGGGGCTGACTCCGCCGATGATGGTGGAAACCTCCTATCTGATGGAAAAGGAGGGCCTCGACGGAATGGAGATCAGCGGAGGCGGCGGACCGGTGGCCCGTTATTCCTCCCATCGCCTCGCCGACCCCCAGCAGCCCGGCGAAACGGTGTATTACGAATCCGCGGCCCATCTGTACAAGGCTCGGGTCAAAAATATGCCCCTCATCCTCGTGGGCGGCATCCGCTCTTTCGAGACCTGCCAGCGGCTTCTGGACCAGGGACTGGCCGATATGATCGCGCTTTCCCGTCCCCTGATCTGCGAACCCGACCTGATCAGCCGCTGGGCTTCAGGCGATACCCGCCGTTCGCTCTGCGTCTCCTGCGAAGGCTGCAGTAAAATGGCGGCCTCGGACAGAGGTCTGCGGTGCGTGCTGGGGAAAAAATAAACGGCCCCAAAACGGTCCGGTTCTCAGGGGAGCGTGATTTCTCCCTTCATGTAGAGGACGGCTTTTCCGGCGATGAGGACGCGGGAGCCCGCGTTTTTGCAGTGAAGAACCCCGCCGCGCCGGGAAAGCTGCCGGGCCGTCATCTCCTGTTTTCCCAGGCGCTCGGCCCAGAAGGGGATCAGCGTCGTGTGGGAGGAGCCCGTGACGGGGTCTTCGTCCACTCCGAAGTTCGGGGCGAAAAAGCGGGAAACGAAGTCGCAGGATTCGCCCACCGCCGTGACGATGAGGGCGTGCCAGTCCTCCAGACGCTTCACCGCCGCCATGTCGGGTTTCAGGTCGCGAACGGCCTTTTCATCGTTCAGCTCCAGAAGAAGGCTGTATCCGCTCCAGGCGCTTCTGATCGGAACGCCGACCGCGGCCTTCATTGCCTCGCTGACCGAAATTTTTGACACGGGACGGACGGGGAAGTCCATTTCGTACAGGTCTCCCCTGCGCTGAACCTTCAGAATACCGCTCAACGTGCTGAATTCAAAATTTTCCGCCGTCCTGTCGTAAAACGTGGAAAGCACGCAGGTCGTCGCCAGAGTGGCGTGCCCGCAGAGTTCAATCTCCTTCAGAGGGGTGAACCATCGCAAATCGTAACGGGAACCGTTCCGGACCACGAAGGCCGTTTCCGAAAGGTTGTTTTCCGCCGCGATCTTCTGCATGAGTTCCTCGGCCAGAGGTTCCTCCGGCACGCAGACTCCCGCCGGATTGCCCTTAAAAAGCTCTTCTGTAAAAGCGTCCACCGCGTAGTAGCGCATCGCAAAATCCCTCTCAATTTTCAGATATTTATAATTCTGGATATTAATTTATTTTTCACTTTGTAAAAAAATCTTCCAGGGCGTCGGCCAGGTCCTCAGGAGTGGCTTTTTGGGCCACCCGCGTCTCATAACCCGCCTCACGGGCGGCCCGCTCCGTCTGCTCTCCGATACAGGCGGCTCGAAGTCGGACGTCCGGCCAGGTTTCGGCGAAACTTCGGACGGCGGAAGCACTGGTGAAAACCGCCGCGTCCAGGTCTCCAAAACCCTCCGCGGCGGAGGGATCGCCTTTCAATGGGATCGTCCGGTACAGAGGGACTTCGTCGTAGTCTGCGCCTCCGTCTTTCAAAATCCGAACGAGGTCCGGCGCTCCCCGCTGGGCCCGCAGAAGCAGCAGCCGGCCGCCCGGTGAAGCGGAAGGAAGCCGCAGCGCCGAAAGCAGGCTTTCCCCAAGGCTCGCTCCGCTGTAAACGGAAGGGGTCAGATCCGTTCTCAGGCCGAAAGACTCCAGCGTTTCCGCCGTGGAAGGGCCCACCGCCGCGATCTTCGCCCCCCCAATCTCCCGGATGTCCCGATGTTCCGCCGCCAGCCGCTGAAAAAGGCTTCTTACGCCCGTGGGGCTGGTGAAGACGAGCCACGCGTATCCCGAAAGAGAGGGCAGGGAACCTTCGAGGTTCTCCGTCCGGATGCAGGGAACCTCCCAAACTTCCGCCCCTCGTGAGCGCAGCAGGGCTGTCAGACGCTCTCCGCTCTTCTCCGGCCGGCCCGCCGCCAGGATGCGGCGCCCGCAAAGAGGCAGGGCCGCCCGCCAGTCCAGACGTTCCGACAGGGCCGCCACGCCTCCCACAACGATGACCGCCGGAGCCTCGACCCTTTCCCGTTCCGCCCGCTCCGCCAGAGAGGCCAGAGAGGCCCTCACGCACCTCTGACGCGAAGTCGTCCCCCGTTCCACCACCGCGGCGGGGGTGCCCGGCGTCATTCCCGCCCCGATCAGCCCGGCGCAGATGTTGGGCAGCTCCGTGACCCCCATCATGAAAACGAGAGTCCCGTCCAATCGAGCCAGAGTCGCGTAATCGAGGGGTTTCCCGCCTCTTCGCCTGTGGGCTGTAATCACGTGCAGGGAGGAGGAGTACCCCCGGTGCGTCACGGGAATGCCCGCGCTGGCCGGAGCGGCAATGGCCGAGGTCACGCCGGGGACGGGCTCGCAGGGGATGCCCGCCTTCATCAGGGCCTCCATCTCCTCGCCGCCGCGCCCGAAGAGAAACGGGTCGCCGCCCTTCAGCCGAACGACAAGCCGGCCTTCCCGGGCCTTTTCGATAAGAATATGTTCGATTTCCTCCTGAGGGATGGAGTGCCTGTCGTTTTGCTTTCCCGCGTCGATCCGCTCCGCGTTTGCGGGGATGTGACGGAGGATTCCCGGATCGACCAGCCTGTCGTAAACCACAACCTCCGCCCGTTCCAGTATCTGGAGCCCCTTTACCGTCAAAAGCCCGGGATCCCCGGGGCCCGCTCCCACCAGCCAAACCCTGCCTTTCAGTTTCATTTCAGTCTCATTTTTCCTCATTCTTCTCCCAATCTTCTCATTCTTCTCCCAACTGCCGCGCCAGAGTTTCCCCCAGCCCGACCGCGTTTTTTCGGTCTCCCGCAATGCGGCCCCTCCTGCAGATTCCCCGTTTTTCGTCGGCGCAGAATCCGGCGAGCCGCAGCTCCGTGCCGTGAACTTCCGCCAGAGCTCCCACGGGCAGAGTACACCCTCCCCCCAGCTGTTTCGCGAAGGCGCGTTCGGCAGCGGCGCAGTCCGTGACGTCGGGGTCGTCCAATGCGCCCAGAAAGTCGTATTCTGCGCCGCGCCGTCCCTGACAGGCCAGAACTCCCTGTCCCGCCGCGGGAAGCATCTCCTCCGGCGTGAAGAACCGGGAAATGCGATTTTCCAGCCCCAGCCGCAGCAGGCCCGCCGCCGCAAGCACGAGAAAGGCAAACGGCCCTTCATCCAATTTTTTGAGACGTGTCACAATATTGCCGCGTATCGGTTCAACCCTGCGTTCGGGCATGAGCTCAAGAAGCTGGATCCGCCGCCGCGCCGAAGAGCATCCCGCCGGCCCCTCCCCCGGTTCGGAAGTTCCAGGGGGCAGGACGAGGGCATCCCGAGGGTCGCTGCGTCCCCAAAGGGCCACGATGGGGAGATCTTCTTCGTGTTCCATCGGCACGTCCTTCAGGCTGTGAACCGCGAGGTCGATTCTTTCCTCCCGCAGAGCCTGCTCCAGTTCCTTCATGAACAGCCCTTTCGCGCCGCCCGGCTCTCCGGACTCAATCAGGCGCTGGAAGGGCGCCTGATGAAGGTCCCCGAAGGTTTTCATCGTCACCAGTTCGATCTCGATCCCAGGGTGAACGCGGGTGATCGCGTCTATGACCAGACGAGCCTGTACGACGGCTAAAGCGCTTTCACGGCTGCCGACACGGATGATCCTTTTCACGTTGACTCAGCACTTCCTCATCGTTTTGATCTCGATCTGTTTCCTCGGCGACCCAGGCGCTCCAGACCTGCCGCAGACGGTCGGCCAGGCGACGGGTCAAATCGGGGCGTCCGCCTCCGGATACCGCAGCGACGGCGTCCTTCTCCGCCACCAGCGCGGGAAAGAAAAAACTGCACTCTTCACGGGCATCGGCGACGCTGACATGCAGGCCCGCCTTTTTTGCCCTCTGTCCGACCCGACGGTTGAGCTCCCGATCGTCCGTGGCCAGAACCACCATAAAAAATCCCTCAAGATCGAAGTTTTCAAAGGGACGTCGGATCAACCGCGGATTCTCCGTCCCGGGCGCGGAGGAAAACGCTTCGGACTCGTGCAGTTCCTGGAACCCTTCGTGAAATTCGGGGCTGACCACCGTCACCCGCGCGCCGCAGGTAAGAAGCGTCCCTGCGCGCCGCAGCGCCACGGAACCGCCGCCCACCACGAGAACCCTGCATCCGGAGATGTCCGTAAAAAGCGGAAAGAGAGGGAATTTCCCCTCCATGTTTCAATAAACCTCCCTTGTACGGCTTTTCGGACAAAACGAAATCAGCAAAACAAAAAAACGTGCCCGTTACATAGAATTTTGCCTGGTATTATACAACAACAGCTGCGATATAACGCTAAAAAACTCTGAGGCCCCGTCTCCTCCATCCGGAAAATGATCAGGTGACGGCAGCGATTTTTCCTATTTGATTTTTCTAATATACTTTTCGCAAGGCTTATGTTTTACTTTTCGCCAGCCTCGTATTATACTTTTCGCAAATAAAGTTGGGGAGGTCAATCGTGAACAGGGAATATGCGCGCTGGCAGACAGAAAATATCAGGCAGGCACTCGCTGTAAGACGAGTCGTCGTTGTTTCCGGAGCGAGACAGACAGGAAAAACCACGATTTCCAGGCAGGTAATAACAAAGGACGGGGATTATCGAACTCTGGACGATGCCGATATGCTGGCTTTTTCTCTCTCCGACCCCAAAGGCTTTGTCATGAACAGGGCCGGCACGATGGTCATAGACGAAATACAGAAAGCCCCAAAACTCGTTCCGGAAATCAAGCAGGCCGTAGACAGGAATAATCGTCCAGGGCAATATCTTCTTACCGGTTCGGCCAATATATTGACTTTACCGACTATTTCTGACAGTCTGGCGGGACGCGTAAAGTATGTGCGCCTGCGTCCGCTGACCGTGGGAGAGGTTCTGGGCAAGCCGCCGGGCTTTCTGAAACAGGCGTTCGATAAAAATTTTCCGCCTAAAATCACCGGATACGATAAAGAGGCGATTATTGAACTGGCGTTCCGGGGAGGTTACCCCGAGGCTGTTGCCATCGACAATCCGAACGACAGAAAAGACTGGCATGCTGACTATATGAAAGCCCTGATAGAACGCGACCTGAAGGACATCTCGAATATTCGGAGACAGGACACGCTGAAGGATTTGGTCGGCATCCTTGCCGCGTGGTCATCGAAATTTATGGAAATGTCGCAAATAACCTCGGCGCTGGCACTGAATAAAATTACGCTCGACAGCTACATTAACACGCTTATTGCTATGTTTATGTTTGAGAAAGTACCGCCGTGGATAAAAACGGATTATGAACGCGTCGGTCGCCGAGCGAAGTTTTTTGCGACGGATACCGGGATTATGACTTCCGTTCTCGGTTGGAACCCAAAGGAAGTTTTTATGAATGAAGACCGTTCCGGAAAATTGTTTGAAACCTTTGTATTTCAGGAATTGGCCGCACAGGTCGATTTAGAGAATCAATACACCCTGTATCAATACCGGGACAGAGTTAAACGGGAGATAGATTTTCTTGTGGAACGTGAGGACGGGGTTTTACTGGGCGTGGAAGTTAAAGCGGGACACAGTGTTTCGCGTGAAGATTTTGCTTCGCAGGAATGGTTCGCTGAAAATATATTGAAAAGTAAAAAACAGTATATCGGTTTAGTGTTGTATTCCGGGGACAGGGTTATCCCATATGGAAATATGCTGGCTGTGCCAATCGCGAGTTTATGGGCAACATAACGGTTCTGCGCGCGTAAGAGAACGGGCCGGAGCGGCAGATGTTGTTGGACACTGTGTTATACTGATTTTTGATTTCATTTTACATTTTGTGTTATACTAACTACGCTGTGCTATTTTTAAATTTCATTGTTGCATTTTCATTAAAGATCCCGGCAAAGATCCCGGCGTGTTGTTTCTCATTTTCTTTTCCTTATCACTGCGAGGCTTATCACTGCGATAAGGAGTCAGGTTTTCTCTCTCAAAAATCTATAAAGGGGGGGTACTTTTGGATATCATTGTGCCAATCAAGCAGGTCCCGGAAAGCAGCAACGTCAAAATGGACCCGGAAACCGGAACCGTCATCCGAGCGGGAGTCGAAACGGTGGTCAACCCGTTGGATCTGTACGCTCTGGAGGCGGCGCTGCGTCTGAAAGAGCAGTACGGCGGAACGGTCACGGCTCTCTCCATGGGGCCCGCGCAGGCGATGCAGGCATTGAAGGAAGCGACGGCGATGGGCTGCGACAGCGCCATTCTCCTGTCGGACCGGAAATTCGGCGGCGCCGACACCTGCGCCACTTCCTACACTCTGGCGCGGGCCATTGAGACCATCGGTAAATACGACATGATCGTCTCCGGCGAACGGGCCACCGACGGAGATACCGCTCAGGTGGGGCCGGGAATCGCATCCTGGCTCGGCATTCCCGCGGTCACCTACATCTCGAAAATCGAAGAGGTCAAAGACGGCCGCCTCTATGCGGAGCGCCTGGTGGAAGAAGGCTATCAGCGGCTTTCCGTCTCTCTGCCGTGCCTCGTGACGGTGGTCAAGGCGGTGGCCGTTCCCCGCCTTCCGACGCTGAAGGGCAAAATCCGCTCCATGGAGCTGCAGATTCCCGTCCACACCGCCGATAATATGGAGCTCGACCCCAATCTTCTGGGGCTCAAAGGGTCTCCCACAAAAGTGGTCAAAATCGACACGCCCAAAGTCACCCGGGGCGGCAAAACGATGACGGCTCAGGACGACATTTCTCTCGGGGCCGCGGCAGATGAGTTTATCGCCCTGTTCGAGAAGAAAGGACTCCTGTCATGACGGAAAAAACAGAAAACACGCAACACGCGGTATGGACTCTTGCCGAACAATTTGACGGCAGGCTCAAGGCGGTTTCTTTCGAACTTCTTGCCAGAGGCCGGAAACTGGCGGACAAACTGGGCGTTCCGCTGGTTTCCGTTCTGATTGGAGACGGAGTTTCCGATTCCGACCTGAAGACGCTGATCCGGCACGGGGCGGACGCGGTTTACGCGGTGCAGGCTCCGGAGCTGAAGTACTTCGTGTGTGAAACCTACTCCCGGGTGCTGGAATCCCTCATCAGAAAATATCAGCCTTCCGTATTTCTGGCGGCGGCCACCTCCGCGGGCAGGACTCTCATGCCCTACACGGCGGTGAAAATCCCCACGGGACTCACCGCCGACTGCACGGAGCTCGACATCGAGGAGGGCACGGGGAACCTCCTGCAAACCCGACCCGCCATCGGAGGCAACATCATGGCCACCATCAAAACCCCCGACCATCGGCCCCAGATGGCCACGGTGCGCCCGAAGTCGTCCCGTCCTCTTCCGGAGGACGCCTCCCGAACCGGAGATGTGGTGAACCTTCCTTTCGAGAAATCGCTGCTGGACCCGAGGACTCAGGTGCTGGGCTACCGGAATGAAGAGTCGGACACCCAGGGCCTTGATGAAGCGGATATCGTCATCGCCGGAGGCCGCGGCCTCAAAAAAGGCGAGAACTTCCACCTCGTCACGGACCTGGCGAAACGGCTGAACGCGGCGGTGGGGGCGTCACGGGACGCAGTGGATCGGGGATGGGTTTCCTATCCTCATCAGGTGGGACTGAGCGGCAAAACCGTGTCTCCCAGGATTTACGTGGGCATAGGCATATCCGGCGCCATTCAGCACCTGGCGGGGATCAAGACCAGCGAAACCATCGTGTCCATCAACCCCGACCCCGACGCGACGCTGCACAAAATAGCGGATCTCGCCATTGTGGGGGATGCGTTCCAGGTCATTCCGGAAATTCAAAAACGGCTCGACAAAAAAATGAAAGGCGAGGGGTAAAACATGGCTGACAACACTTACAATCCGGTAACTCCGGACGTCGTCGAGGCGCTGCGGAAAATCGTCGGGCCCGGCAACGTCTTTACGGATGAAGAGAAACTGGAGGCCTATTCCCATGACGAAACCAGCGCCGAGGTTTACGGACACATGCCCGAGGCGGCGGTGACGCCCCTTACCACGGAGCAGGTGGCGGAGGTGGTGAAGCTGGCCAACAGGGAGCGCATCCCCATCACCCCCAGGGGGGCGGGGTCCGGGCTCTCCGGAGGCGCAATTCCGGAGTACGGCGGCATCGTCCTTTCTCTGGAAAAGATGAACAGGCTTCTGGAGCTGGATCGGGCCAACATGGTGGCCGTGATGGAGGCGGGAATAGTGACCAACGACCTGGCCACGCTGGTGCAGGCGGAAGGGCTCTTTTTCGCGGGATATCCCATGAGTTTGCAAACCTGCATGATCGGGGGCAACATCGCGGAGAACGCGGGGGGCGGAAAGGCGGTCAAGTACGGCGTCACGGGGCGGTACGTTCTTGGGGTGGAACTGGTCACGCCCCTGGGAGAGGTCGTCCAGCTGGGAGGAAAACTCGTCAAGGACGTGAGCGGCTACGACCTGAAGTCTCTGGTCATCGGCTCCGAAGGCACGCTGGGCATCGTCACGAAGGCGTACATCAGGCTGATCGGGTATCCCACGGCTGCATCGGACCTCCTGGCGCTCTTCAAAACGCCTCAGGAGGCCATCGACCTCGTTCCCGTCATTCTTTCCGCAGGCATCGCTCCCACCAGCATCGAATTTATGGATCAGCTCTCGGTCATCACGAGCTGCAAATATCTGAATGAAAGTCTGCCTTACGAAAACTGCGGGGCCATGCTCCTTATCGAAATGGACGGAAACAACCGCTCTCAGATCGAAGCGGACCTTGTGGCGGCGGGAAAGCTCTGCGAAGAGCACGGCGCTACCGAAGTGTATGTGGCGGAAGATAAAAACAACGTCGAGCGAATATGGAAAGTGCGGCGGAACATTGCCGAGGCGTTCAAGGTTTACAGCCCCGTTCAGAGTCTGGAGGACATCGTCGTTCCCACTTCGCGGATTCCCGAAATTATCCCCGAGCTGGACAGAATGGGAAAGAAGTACGGCGTGCAGATTCCCTGTTACGGGCACGCGGGGGACGGCAACCTTCACGCCACCCTGGTCAGGGACCCCGAAATGTCCATGGAAGACTGGGAAAAAAATGAAGCCCTCTGCCTGGAAGAGCTTTATAAGGTTACTCACGAACTGGGCGGTAAAATCAGCGGCGAGCACGGAATTGGCATCAAGCGCCGGGAGCACCTGAAAAACCTCATCGATCCGGTGGAACTGGAACTTATGAGAGCCGTCAAAAAGGCCTGGGACCCCAACAACATCATGAATCCGGGCAAAATTTTCGCGTAACGATCAACGCAGTTTTGCGGAGGAAATTTTATGCCGGTAACCCATGTTTTTACGAACACGGTTAAAGTATGATATTTCACGCATGGAAAGGGAGGGAATAAGGTTATGTCAGTGACTGTGCTTGCGGTTATTGCTCTGATTCCCATTCTGGTGGCGTTGGTGTTGATGGTGGGGCTGCGCATGGGCGCCATGAAAGCCATGCCTGTGGCGTGGCTCACCTGCGCCGTGGCGGCGGTTGCGGTGTGGGGGCTTCCGGTTCCCTACGTCTTGGCGCTCAGCCTGCAGGGCGTCAGCAGCGCTCTCAGCGTTTTGATCATCGTTTTCGGAGCGCTGCTCATTTTGCACACTTTGCAATATTCCGGAGGAATGGAGACCATTCAGTACGGAATGCAAAGCATCAGCAGGGACATGCGCGTTCAGGCCATTATCGTCGGATACCTGTTCAGCGCGTTTATCGAAGGCGCGGCCGGTTTTGGAACGCCGGCGGCCCTGTCGGCGCCCCTGCTTCTCGCGCTGGGTTTCCCTCCTCTGGCTGCGGCGGTGCTCTGCCTGGCCTTCAACTCGTTTCCCGTCACCTTCGGTGCTGTGGGCACCCCCATTTTGACGGGATTTGGCGCTTCCATACGAGCGGTGATGGAAGCGGCGGTATCCGCCGGAGATTTTCAGTCGGTGGAACTGGTTCTGAAACGCATAGGCGAAACGGTCACCCTGATGCACGTTCCCATGGCCTTCATTCTGCCCATTTTCCTGCTGGGTTTCGTCACCCGGTTCTTTGGAGCCAATCGTTCCTGGCGCGACGGTTTCGCCGCGTGGAAGTTCTACGTTTTCGCGGCGTTCGCGTTTTCCGTTCCTTATATGGCTCTGGCATGGCTTTTGGGGCCGGAGACGCCTTCGCTGGTGGGCGGTCTGGTGGGCCTCGGCATCGTCATGTACGGCGCGCAGCGGGGCTTCTGCGTGCCCAAAGACGTGTGGACTTTCGGAGAGATTTCCAAGTGGGAAAAAAGCTGGACGGGCGAAATAGCAGTTTCCGACAAACTGGAACTCAAACCCCATATGAGCCAGCTCGCGGCCTGGATGCCCTACATTCTCATCGGCCTTATCCTTGTGGTGACCCGCATCGACTCCCTGCCGCTCAAAGCCGCCATGAACAAATACGGCGTCCTGGCCTTCAACGATATCCTGGGCTACAAGGGAGTCAATGAGAACAGCATCAAGCTGCTCTATCTGCCCGGAACCATTCCCTTTATGCTCATCGCCGTTTTGACCGTTTTCCTGCATGGAATGTCGGGGGACAAGGTCGTCAAAGCCTGGAAAGATACTTTCGTGAAAATGAAGGCCGCCACCGTGTCCCTTATCGCCGCCGTGGCTCTGGTGAAAATCTTCCAGGGTTCGGGAGTCAACCCCGCCATCGCGGAACAGGTGGCCGCCGGAAGCGCGAAGTATCTGCCCTCCATGCCTTTGGCCATGGCGATCACCATGTCGGATATTTTCGGTGGAGTCTGGCCCGCTTTCGCGTCTTATGTGGGCGGTCTGGGCGCTTTCATCACCGGTTCCAACACCGTCTCGGACATGCTTTTCGGTATGTTCCAGTGGGACGTGGCGACGCAGCTCAACCTTCCGAAAATGATTATCATAGCGGCTCAGGCCGCCGGCGGCGCCATGGGCAATATGATCTGCGTCCACAATGTGGTGGCGGTCTGCGCGGTGGTCGGGCTGTCGAACCGCGAAGGCGACATCATCAAAAAAACTTTCTGGCCCTTCCTGCTTTACGGCATCGTTGTGGGATTTGTGGCCTATATCCTGATTGGAACGGGTTTTTCAGCGTTTTAACCCAATATTCTTTCTGCAGAATACTCCCCTGCCGATTAAGCCGGCGGGGGATTTTTTTTTGCGGAGGAGACAATCCTGTATGTTTCTGTGTTTATTTATATTTTGATTATAACTCAAAGATTAATGTATAATGCTTAATTTGGAGAATTTAAATTAGAGCCGCTGGCTTTTTCTGTATAAATTTTTGTGCGTCACTTACCAGCGTTAAGCGTTTTTTTAGTGCACGATTACGTAATCCGCTATAATGGGAGGTCATTTAATGGACAGAGAAAATTCGGGGAGAGCGTTCATTCGCGCCACATATTATGAAAATCTTGGAGGGCCGTCCGATCAGGAGCAGAATCTGCCCCAACCGCCCCTGGAGCGGCCGTCCGATCCGGACAAAAAGATCGTGCCTCTGGCTAAGGGGAGCGCTCTGAAAGTGCCTTCAATGGACCTTCGCGAGGCGATGGAGTCGCGTCAGTCCATTCGGGCCTATGCGGACGTTCCGTTGACGCAGGACGAGCTGTCCTGGCTGTTGTGGGCAACCCAGGGAGTACGAAAAACGGGCTTCGCCGTGGGGTCGCGGCGTACGTATCGCACCGTTCCCTCGGCGGGCGGGCGTCATCCCTTCGAGACGTATCTCGTTCTGAGGGCGGTGGAGGGGCTGCCGCCTGGGGTTTATCGTTTTCTGGCGCTGGACCACGCTTTGCAGGAAGTGAACGTCTCACGGGATTTTTCGAAGGACATCGCCGCCCTTTGCAGCGATCAGATTTTCATTCAGCGGGCTGCAGCGACGTTCATCTGGGTTGCCGACGCCTATCGCTCCGAGTGGCGTTATCGCGCCCGGGCCTGGCGGGGAATCTTTCAGGACGCCGGACACGTGGGAGAAAATCTCTATCTGGCGGCGGCAAACATCGGCTGCGGAGTTTGCGGTATCGGAGCTTTCAAAGATTTGGAACTGACGCGTTTTCTCGGGCTGGATGAAGAGGAGCTTTTTCCCATCTATGCGGGGGCGGTGGGGAAGCTGAAGAAATAGACGAAGAATAAGAACAAAGAGAGAACGGAACGGAAAAAGATATATAAAATTCAGAAAGCGTCCTGACATGAAAATTTGAGGTATGGAAATTTGAAAGCAAAAGTTAAATAATTGTCAATTATATGATACTTTATACTTTAATTATATGATATTATGTATGCAGTGATAATTATTTACGGTTATATTGGAAGAGTTGCCTGATTTTAGGAGAAGGTTAAAAGGAGAGTTTTTTCTGTATGCTGAAATTCCTGTCAACAGGAAAATTAAGAAAAAATAGGGATTACAGATTGAGATCATAATAGTTAAATTAAAGAAGTTCAGAGCTTTGTGTATTTTGTGGCTCTCGTGGCGGTTATGACGTTTAAAATATGCGGTTCATAAAGGAGTATAAAACATGTCGTTGAAAAAAAGCGAAAAAAGTCATTCCAGTGCAACATTTTCATGCCTTACGGCCGACAGCGGTCTCGCGGCCAGAATGGAAAATCTCTCGGAACAGACCGGCCTTACACCCTCAGACCTCCTGCAAAAATGGATTTTGGAAGAAGAAGTCACGCTGAAAGCCATTCGTCGTTCTGAAGAAAACATTCTGAAACGTCTGGATGCTCGTTTGGATACGGTTCTGTCCAAAGCAGACAGCGTGCATATTCCTCCGGAAGAGCCGGCGGAAAGGACCTGTGAAGTTCTTCAGTTTGAAGTTCTTCAGGATAAGGATTTCAGCTCTATGAACACCGAAGATTACAGACAAATGCTCGTCAAAAACATCAAAAAGCTGCGAAAAGACGGAAAGACCTATTCCGACATCGCCAGAAGCTTCAACGGTGATGGAGTGGCGACCATAAGCGGAACGGGAAAATGGTATCCCGCGTCAGTTTCGACGCTTCTGAACAGTCACTGAATCAATTGACTTCATTAAGGATTAAATCCAGGAGAAGGATCTAATTTAAGCGAAAATTTATATTAACATTAAGAAAGAAAAAATCTGCGAGAAGGATAATCGAGAAGGAAGGATAATTTTAAGTTATAGCGAATCACATCACGGCTGTGCCTTTTTTTTCGTTACGTGTTTCGTTACGTGCGTCAATTCTCGCGCCGCCTCTGAGCAGTTCTCTGATGACGTCGGGATGGCGGGTATACTGAGCGGCCAGCATCAGGGCCGTTTTGCCGTCATTGTCCCGAAGGTTGACGTCGGCTCCCCCTTCGATCAAAGCGGCGATCACTTCGGGTCTGTTTCTGCGGGCGGCCAGCATCAGGGCCGTCCTGCCGTTTTCGTTTCGCATGTTCACCTCCGCTCCCGCGCGAATCAGGGCGGTAATCACTTCGGCGTTGTGGGAAAATCGGGCGGCCCACATCAAAGCCGTTTGGCTTTCCCTGTCTCTGGCGTTGATTTCGGCGCCGTCACCCACCAGCACCGCGATGACCTCGGGCTCAGGATTGCCGCCGGCAGCCGCCATCAGCGCCGTTCCGCCATCTCCCATGCGCGAATTGACGTCCGCGCCGGAGTCAATGGCCAGTTGAACTTCAATGGCGGTTCCGGTTTCACACAGGCGAACAAAATCTTCTACCGTACGGCGGTTTATAAAAATACGTGGAAGAGACAGCGCGATTCCTGTTAAAACAAGACACAACACAAGCTCTGCCACAAGCCGTCTTTTTATCACCAATACGCTCCATCGCTTTCCATAATAAAATTTTGTGACCCGTGAATGACCTGTACAATAATATTTCACTCTTCTTCGTCAGGCGAGTGTCATAAAATAATTTTCTCTGTCCGTTGCAGTTTACAATTACTCCATCATTGTAAACTATTATACATGAATCCTGCAATATATTCAGCGTAATATATTCAGAATGATAATATAAAAAGGAAAAAGTATACGGGAAGTATACAGCAAAGAAGACAAATTTTTCTCCGGAAGGCTGTTCTCCCTGGACGTCAGGCAAAGATTAAGAAAAGAAAAGAAAAACTCCACAATATTTTTAACTGGAGAGATCAAATTTGCGTTAATGGCGTAAGCAAAATACGCTAGATGCTGATCGGTTATAGATGTTATTATCACTACGCTGTCACTTATATCATGATTTTCTCTTTCATTTCTCCTTTCCATGAAGGAAGGCCGCTTTTAAGAGCGGCCTTTTCCTCTCCTTTTCTGTCGTCAGACAGGATTTGTTTTTCAGAACGCTCCGTCCGCTTCACTCGAACGCTTCCAAATGGGGGCAGAGGTTCAGCTCTCCATAAATACAGCGCGGATCGCAGGAGGAACATCGTCCCGATCCCTTCTTTTCCTCCGCGTTTCCGGCGAGGATCAGGGCGCAGCGGCTTTTCGCGGGAACCATCGCCCCCGATGGGTTCAGAGTAACACCCGCATCCCCGATATTCTTCAGCGCGAAAACGGAGCGGAGCGAATCCGAATCGGGCTGGAGGGTTTTGGCGATGCAGGGGCCCGCCGGTTTCAGCAGCTCTCTGGCCCAGGGTAATATCACCTGCCGCCAGATTCCAAAAAGCAGGAAAGTTGCGGCCATATCCAGCAGCAACGCCACCGCCGCGTCCGCCTCTCCGATTTCCCCGGGTTCCGCTCCTGGCCCAAGGGTCCAGACGGACGCCAAACACCCCGTCTTGGGGAGAGAAAATTTCTGAAACAGGGAATTTTCTTCTCCAAAAACATCTTTTACCGGCAGAATATGCGCTCGGGGCCGTAATGACAAGCGATTGGCCTCTCCTTCCCAGGTTTCCCGAAACTTCCGAAAGGACGCCTGAGAACCCCGTGCCCGTTCCACATATCGGGCTTCGAACAGGGCCAGATTTACGTCGTCCAGCGCCATGAGCCGCGTTGTTTTTCTGTTGTCGAGCCCCGTCGCGGAGACTTCGACCGTCCATTGAATTTGTTTGTCACTTACCGGCATTAAGCGTCTCTTTTCAGCACACGATTACGCAATCCGCTATAAACAATTCTCACGTCAGATCTTTGACTTCAAATGGCGTTATACCCTGGCCAAACGCCCGTCCGTCAGTGGCATGGGATGAGGTTCGCCGATTATGGCCAACTCCGGGCGCTGCCGAATTTCCGGCAACATGTTTTCGGAAACTTCGAACTCCTCCAACAACAGTGTGTTGCGAATGTGGACGATACGCTCTCCGCCCTCCCGGAAGGGGACCGAGTAAAGGGCGATGCGCATGGCCTCTTCGTCGTCCTTCGCCACGAGGGGGATGGCTGCGCCCTTTACGGCGCCCGACGTAACGTGATTGATGTAGGTCTGGGCCAGGTCGATCTCCGCGACGGTTCGCCTCGTGGTGATGTCTCCGGCTCCTATGCCCACGCCGCTTCCGTGGGTGGCTTCAGACAGCCCCAGAACCACGATACAGCCGATATGGGGCGTTCCGGGGAAGGTGATTTCTCTCATGCCGGGGCGTCCGATGACGTTGGGGTCCATGCCGGAGCCACTGATATTCTTGCCGATCTCGTCCACCGCCAGAATGTCGATATCATCGAAAGGAAGACGGGCCATGCTTTTTTTCGCCAGAACCAGCAGCTCCCGCTCCCGGTCAACGATTTTATCCGTGGGGATGGCTTCCACGCGCATCACCTGTTCATAGCCGTTTTCGACGGAGGCGATGCCGAAAAGAACTTTCGCCTTCTTCAGAAAAAAACGGCCCAGTTCGGGGATTTGCTGATGAAAGCGCACGAATCCGGCGCGGTGCATGGCGGTCGCTCCCGCGTGCTTGCCGACGCCGATGGCGCACATCTTTAAAAGTCCGCTTTCCCAGTCGCCCTTGAAGTCCGTGTGGGCTTTGACCCGATTAAAAAGGACGATTCCGTCCGCTTCCCAGGCGAATTTATCGCAGTAAACCGCTGTTCCGTCAGGCAAAGCCCCCACGGTTACGGTTTCCATGGACGAACGTATGGGAACGCCCATGGCGGCTTCGGTTATTCCGTATCGCTCCAGCAGCTCTCTCTGACCTTCGGCGGTGGCCCCTCCATGACTTCCCATAGCAGGGAAAATAAAGGGTTTCGCGCCCATTTCCTTCAGTTTGGAGACGACAGCGTGGAGAAGTTTCGCGTAATCGGCGATTCCCCGACTGCCAGCCGTCACGGCAATGTTTTTGCCCGTGAGGTCGAGGTGCTGGTTTGCCGCGAGGGCGTCCATCTCCCGACGGACCTCCTCCTCCACGTTCTCCACTCTGTCTCCGGTCATTTTCTGACGAACACGGACCATACAGGGGAGCTTTACGGCGTCCAGGCCCGGAACCGCAATATCTACCTGCGCGTCAAACAGCGCCATCAGTCATCATCCCTTCTATTAATTAATAACAATTAATAATAATTAACGCTTATTTTCCGCTGAAGCGTGAGGAAAAACGTTCACACAGTTCAGATTTCACCTGCCAAAGTTTTTGAGACAAATCCACGTAATACGTGTGAGGGTTCTCAAATCGCTTAACCTCGTCCCAGAGCAAGTCCACCTGCTGTTCGCAGTATGTTCTGATTTTATCGATGGAAGGGCTGTCGTAAACCCGAAGACCGTTCCTGAAAACGGGAACCTGCAGTTCATGGGCCGTGAAATGCGTCAATGTCTTGCTTTTCCATGCCGCGCAGGGGTCGAAAATGGTGAGAGGTTTGCTCTCGTCGATCGTTTCGTTGTAAATGCACAACTGGTCCGCCACGGCCTTGCCGCTCTCCCTGTCGAAAAGACGAAACACCCTCTTGAAATGGGGGTTCGTGATTTTTGCCGTATTCTCGCTGATCTTGATTTTTGGGGCGATGACGCCGTTTTCCTCCACCGCCACCAGCTTATACACGCCGTCGAACACGGGAGAGTTTCGAGAGGTGATCAGGCGCTCTCCCACCCCGAAAATATCCACCTTTGCCCCCTGCATCAGCAGATCGCGGATCAGATATTCGTCGAGGGAGTTGGAGGCCACGATTTTGCACTCGGTCAGTCCGGCGTCGTCCAGCATTTTGCGGGCCATTTTCGAAAGATAGGACAGGTCCCCTGAATCCAGTCGAATGGCGTAGTTTTTAATTCCGCGGGGCGTCAGAATTTCCTTAAAAACGCGAATGGCGTTTGGAACACCGCTTTTCAGAGTATTATAGGTATCCACCAGCAGGGTGGAGCTTTCCGGATACAGTTCGCAGTAGTTTTTGAAGGCTTCATACTCCGTGTCGAACATCTGCACCCAGGCGTGTCCCATGGTTCCTCCCGCGGGAACGCCGTACAGCTCGTCCGTCAGAGTGCAGGCGGTTCCCCTGCAGCCCCCAATGAAGGCGGCTCTCGCGCCCTTCACGGCGCCGTCCGAGCCCTGGGCCCGCCGGGAACCGAACTCCAGCACCACCCGTCCCTGGGCCGCCCGAACGATGCGATTGGCCTTGGAGGCGATGAGGGACTGATGGTTGAGGGTGAGGAGCAGGGCGGTTTCCAGGATTTGAGCCTCAATGGCCGGGGCTTTTACGGTCAGGATTGGTTCGTTGGGAAAAACGCAGGTTCCTTCCGGTACGGCCCAGATATCTCCTGTAAATCGGAAGTTTGCCAGATAGGACAAAAAAGCTTCGTCAAAAATTTTTTTCGAGCGCAGATAACGAATATCCTCCGGGCTGAAATGCAGATTTCCGATATAGTCGATGACCTGCTCCAGCCCGGCGGCGATGGCGAACCCTCCGCCGTCCGGAACGGTGCGGAAGAACATGTCGAAATAGGTGTTCTTTTCATGCCAGCCCTTTCTGAAATATCCGTTGCTCATGGTGAATTCGTAAAAATCACAGAGCATTGACAAATTGACTTCGGCGGTTTTTGTCTCACCGC
>JAISUO010000104.1 GCA_031272035.1 Synergistaceae bacterium | reverse complement strand
CAGCGGCTTCCTTATCTTTGCCGCGCTCCTACGGCGTAACTCAGAGGACGTTCTCTGCCGTCCGAGGGAAGGTTGTACATTTTACCCTTCACCATGATCTGAGAAGAACCTCCTCCATCCAGGTTCAGTGCCCAGGCCACGCCCTTCGTTCGCAAAATGAGCGCCATATCCTGCAGAGTGAAGCCCGCGCTGTGCAGTCCGTTGCGGCCGTCTCCCACGAAGAAAATCCATTTGCCCTTCTTTGTCAGACCGATGGCAGAACGGGGGTGACGCAAATTGAGGATCGAAGAGCTGAACCCCTCGGATTCTATGCGAATTTCTCCGTCGCGCAGGAGGAATGGGCCCGCCTGGATGATGTTGTCCATCTCATCCCAGGGGGAATTGCCACCGTTGAACGTGCTTTCCAGATGAACGGCGTCTCCCGTCTTCAGGTAACGGGTCAGCAGATCGGCATTGGTCCCGTAGCCGGCCAGAACGTACGACCCCGGCTCAATAGCGGTTCCGCCTCCGAAACGAATGGAAACGCACCGATCGCCCCTGACGATCGCTTCCGTGACCGCATCGCTCAGGGGCGTGGGTTTGCCGTACCAGACGTTGTAGAGAGCGACAGCGTTTCCTTTGACGGCGTGGTTCAGAGAATCGACGGTCATCCAGCCCTCTTCAATGCGAAGAATGCCCTCCCAGGAGACCTCCCCGAAGGTGGCTCGATTGTTCGCGCTCCATCCCAGAGAGGTGCGCCCCTTATAGGGCCTGTTGACCAGAGTTCGGGCAATTTGCAGAGTCCCGATGGGGGAGCCCGCGTTCCGTCCGCTTACGGCGAAAAATCCGGCGTTGAGGGCCGCCTGAACGCCGCTGTTTTTCATCATGGAGGACAGAGGCGCCAGCGCCGTAATTCCATCGGGAGCAATAATGGGTTCAATCATATATCGTGAGGGGTCGATCGTCAGAAGCGCCCAGTAAAGCGGCTGATTTTCCAGATTTTCGTTCATCAGAGAGGGAAAAACGTAAACGGCTTTTCCCCTTTTTCCGGCCAGTTCAGACAACTGACGCACCTGGGCGTAATCTTCCATCAATTCGGTATTGCGAAGGCTCCATTCGTAGTTGGGGTTCTTCACCTCCATGGAAAAACCAGCCTCCGCGAAAATTTGCTGCTCCGCCTCGGCCTCAATTTTTTCATCGAAGCCATAAACATGAACTCTCCATTTGGGGAAGCCGCTGAATGTTCCTTCCCGATGAAGTTCGAGCTCCATTCCGGTTATCGGGGCAAAACGCGCTTCGAGCCTCAGATGCTGATCGGCCCGTTTGACGGAAGCCATCAGAGATTTGACCTCGTTCGGGGTAAGAAGATGTCCCGGAGCGAAGTCTCCGCTGTGTTTTTTGAAAAGAGGGGGATCCATATGGGTTGCGACCACAAGGCAGCCGCGGTCATAGGCGCTCATTTCCTTCAGGTCTTTGAAAGGCAGGGGAAGCTCAGAGAGAAATCCGGCCTCCGCGGAAAGGCCAAGGGACTGAATCATCCATCGCAGCGCCTGTCCCCGCGTCACCGGCGCGGAAAGAGAAGAAACCTCATCTGTCACGATACCGCTTTTCAAAATGGCTGAGACGTTGGATGAAACCGCCGCGCTCCCGGCAAAGCCCCGCGCTCCCAGAAGCTGGGAGAGAAACGCCTCTCGCGGCACTCCGCCCGGCGCCGCGGCGGCGGGGAAAGCGAGGGTGAAAAGCAGAAAGAAAAGAACCGGAAAAAGAGGGATTAAACTCCTGCCGAAGCCGGCGCGTATTTTTTTAAGGGGGAAAAATAACATTGAAGTCGTCTCCTGTGTGAACGGAAAATCTTTATTCTTTTCCGCCATTTATTGCGCGTTGAATACTGTCAAGAATCACCGACCGCAGTTCGGGGTCCTCCAGAGCAAGCTGAACATTGGCCGCCAGCCACCCCTTTTGAGTTCCGCAGTCAAAACGCCTGCCTCGATAGACGACCCCCCACACGGGTTCGCTTTTCAAAAGACGTCGAATCGCGTCCGTCAGCTGGATTTCGCCCCCCTCGCCTCTCTGGTTCTCCCTCAGAAGCGGGAAAATAGCGGGAGAAAGGATATAACGCCCCATAATCGCGAATCTCCCCGGAGCATCTTCCGCGGAGGGCTTTTCCACCATATCGACGATACGATGCACGCCTTCGCTTCCAGCCTCCAGCTTCACGATGCCGTAGCGCGACACCTCGCTGAGGGGGACCTCCTCAAGGGCGATAACCGTCCCGCCCCTCAGGCGATGAACGTCGATAAGCTGACCCATGACCGGCGTTTCGGACACAAATACGTCGTCGGGCAGAATGACGCCGAAGTATCCGTTCCTGCAAAAGGGCTCGCCGCAAAGGACCGCGTGTCCCAGTCCCAGGGGCTCCCTCTGTCTCACGTAAAAAATGTTGGCCATTTCCGAAATGGAACGAATTTTTTCATACAGGTCCATTTTTCCCCGTTCTCTGAGGACGCTTTCCAATTCGAAGGAGCTGTCGAAATAGTCTTCTATGGACCTCTTTGTTCGTCCGGTGATCATGACGAGATCCCTGCAGCCGGAATCCAAAGCTTCCTCCACGCCATAGGAAATGACGGGACGATCCACCAGCGGCAGCATCTCCTTGGCGATTTCCTTGGTTACCGGCAAAAAACGCGTTCCCAGCCCCGCCACAGGGAAAAGGCACGTGGTGACGTCTATCCCCGCCATTCCCGCCGCGCCTCCCTTCTCAGGCTCCGGTTCTCCTGGTTTTGGGTCATGAACAGTGCGCGCGCAAAACGGTGGTCAGGTGTTCGGAAACTTCGTCTACCATGCCTCGATCCCTGGCCTCCACCAGAATGCGGAGAAGAGGCTCCGTCCCGGAGGGCCGGATCAAAACCCTGCCGTTTCCGCACATTCGTTTTTCCATCTCGTCGGAGATCGAGCGCACGAACTCCATATCTATAATGCAGTCTTCGGCAATCGTCAAATTGTCCAGACGCTGGGGATAACGCCCAAAACGATCCACCAGCGTGTTTACGTCTTCTTTCAGATCTCGAAGGGCGTTCAGCATCAGAAGGGCCGTGCAGAGCCCGTCTCCCGTGCGGGTGAAAGGGGTGGCGATAATATGGCCGGACTGTTCTCCGCCAAGCCGCGCCCCGTGTTTTCTCATGCACTCCAGAACGTAGCGGTCGCCGATGGAGCAGCGAAAGACCCGGATGTTTTCATGCAGAAGATGTTCTTCCAGAGCCATGTTGCTCATGCCCGTGACCACCACGCCGCCATCCAGACCGCCTCTGGCCGCCATCCACCGCGCCAGCAGCCATATGGCGATGTCCCCGTCAATCACCCGTCCGGCGGAATCCACCGTCAAAACTCTGTCGGCATCCCCGTCGCAGGCAAAACCCATTTGGCAGCCCAGCTCTCGGACCCGATCCGCCAGATGCTGGATGTGAATCACGCCGACGCCCTCGTTGATATTGAGTCCATCGGGTTCCACCGCTGTCAGCGTCCAGTTCAGGCCCAGCCGTTTCATCAAAAAGGGCAGGACCGCTCCCGCCGCTCCGTTCGCGCAGTCGAAAACTACAGACGAGGGCAGCGAATCCGGGGAATGCACCAGAGATGCCAAATGCTCTGCGTAGTTGGGAACCAGATGAGCCAGAGGTCTGATTTCTCCGATGGAAGCGCCTGTGGGGCGCCAGTCGTCCGTCAGGTTGTCTCCCAGATACTCCTCGATGCTGATTTCGGCCTCATCGGAAAGTTTGCAGCCATCTCTGTCCAAAAATTTGATGCCATTGTACTCGGCCGGATTGTGAGATGCGCTTATGACCGCGCCTCCGTCGGCCTCTGCGTCCTGAATGCCGAAACTGACTCCCGGCGTGGGAATGACCCCGATGGAAAAAACTTCCGCCCCCGCGGAGGTCATTCCTGCGGACAGAGCGCCTTCCAGCATCATTCCGGAACGCCGCGTATCTCTGCCCAGTACGATTCGAGGACGGGGAACCCCTCTCTCCGCCAGAAAAAGAATGAAAGCCCGTCCCAGACGCAACGCCATCTCAGGAGTCATTCCTCCCTTGTTGGCCACGTCCCGGACGCCGTCAGTTCCAAAAAGAACCCGCCTGTCGCCGCCCAATGCCGGTTCTCCGCCCTCGATATTTTCATTCAAGACGTTCAACATGCCATCACCCGCTCACTCCTCCACCACCGTAAGGGACACCGTGGCCGGAATTATCCTTATCGACTTCAAATCCTCGGAAACAGGCGAAGCCCGTACAGGCAACGTCGCCGAACGAAGAAAAATCCCGGATACGTTGACCCAGGCCCTGAACCCCAGTGCGTTCAGGTCGAGAGAGCTCACCAGGGATGGCGTTCCCTCCACAACCACGTCCACCACAGGCGGGGTGACAGTCCATTTCTTTCCGCCGGCCGCCCCCTCGACCGCCACGGGAACGTTGGAAAAACGCTTTTGGGTGGAGATGGACTCCAGGCTGACCTGAAGTTTCACCGACCGGACATCGATAACTTTCACGTCTTTGCCTCGGGGAAGGCGCAGAGGCACCACCAGCGTCTGATCCGCAGAAACTCCGGTAATGTCCACCGTTTCCGTATCTATAGAAGAAATGCCGTTCAGCTTCTCCTGCGTCCCCTCCAGCATGACCTCCGCGGGCTCCGTAGTCATCGACCGCACGGCGTAATCCCCCACGGGCTTGCCGCTCATTCTGACCGTAACGGGGACTTTCTTTCTCGGGAGACCTCTCACCAGGGTGGCGTTCATTTTCACCTGCTGCGGCTCTATTACCACCTCGTCGTCAAAGGGTTCCGAACGAGACACCGTAAGAGGCAGAAGCAGCTCCTGCCCCCCCGACAGCTCTTCGAAAGTAGGCTCTATATTGACGGCCCCGATTTTCGCGAGATCTTTTTCCGTTCCTTTAATATGAACTTCCTTCGGGACGACCTCGACGCTCTCCAGGTACTGCCCCGACGGAATGTTGCGGGGCAGCGTCACTTCCACCTGAAAAACCCGCGTGGTCTGACGAACCAGTTCAATATCCACCTCCGACGGGTTGACGCTGTAGAGCGTGACGTTCTGGGGCAGCGTCACTTTCACTTCCTCTCTGTACTTGCCGGGAGAAAGACCCACCAGGTCCAGCTCGCAGACAATGGAGTCATGCCGCAGCCGGTTCATGACGCTTTCAGGTGCGCCCACCTCCACCTCGATCTGGCTGATCGTGTTTTTCACAAGAATCTGAGGCATCGTCTCGCGGTACTCAAGCTGACACAAAAACTTGCGCCTGGCGAGTCCGGAATCTTCCGAGTCCCTCACATAAAACCACATGGACACCGCGACAAGAATTGATATTCCCCACAGCACAACGGGAGATTCCAGAATATTATCGAGCTTTTTCGGTACGTTCATAATAACGAACAGTTCCTTTGCATAAATTTCTCCCGCGTTGACGACTCACTTCGACCAAAGCGGGCGAAGCAGATTCAAAAGCCTGTCTTTCAGGTTTTTCGCGGTGGTTTCCCGTGTTCCGGAAAAATAAAACGATAAATATTTTTGAAGCTGGGCCTCATTTAAATTTTTGGAAAGATGTCCATTGTAAGCCAGCGCCACCTGTCCCCGCTGTTCGGAAACGACCAGCACCGAGGCGTCAGAGACCTCCGTGATACCCAGGGCCGCCCTGTGGCGGGTTCCATACCACCGGGAAATTTCGGAGTTGTCCGTCAGGGGCAAATAACAGGCTGCCGCGAGAATGCCGTCACGATCCAGAATCATGGCTCCATCGTGCAGCGGATTGTTCTTCCAGAACACGGAGATGATCAGCTCTTTGGAGATCTGCGCCTCCAGCTTCACACCCGTCGTCCAGTAGTCCTTCAGTCCCGTCTCCCGCTGCAGCACCAGCAACGCCCCGATTTTTTGGGACTTCATATAGGTCAGAGCGCCCATGATCTCGCCGCTGAGTTTTTCGGCTTCCTCCTGGTCCATACGGCGATGCCACAGGTAGCCGCGGCCGATTTCATCGAGCATCTTGCGCAGCTCCGGCTGAAAAACGATGGGAATCGCGAAGACCAGAGCCCACAGAATCCGGCTGAGAAACCAGGACAGCAGGCGCAGATCGAGAGAAGAGGCCAGCAACCCCAGGACGCCCAGCAGAAGGAATCCCTTCACCAGCTGAACAGCTCTCGTCTCCACCATCAAAACGAGAATCCGGTAAATGATTATGGAGACGATGAAGATGTCGAAAAAAACCCTGATGGCATCCCACATGGACGTCAAATGACCAGTTCCACCCGGCCCTGATAGATCAATCCGCGCATTCCGTCCACCGTGATTTCCATTCCGTCGGAAAGGGTAGAAAAGGCGTCCGTAACTCCGACGACACAGGGAACGTTATGCTCAAGGGCGATGATATTTCCCTCCGCGCCCATGGCTCCGCTTTCCGAGACAATCGCCCTTACCCGGTCCATCACCTGCTGATATTCGCCGCTGAGGTGCCGCACCACGAGAATGCAGCCCTCCGTGATTTTCCCCTCGTCGCTTTTGAAATCGCGCACGATACAGGCTTTTCCCGTGGCATTTTTTCGCACCAGAGGGATGCCCGTGAGAATGATTTTGCCCGTGGTCAGCACCTCCACCATGTTGGTGGTCCCAGGCAGCCCCAGAGGGACGCCGGCGGTGATTACGGCCAGATCTCCCTCCCGGATATGGCCTCCCTCGATGCAGGCGGCGACGGATTCTCTGGCGGCCACGTTGATGTCCGAAAGCTCGGCCACCTTGACGGGATGAATTCCCCACCACAGGGCCAGTTCCCGCCACGTCATCTGCGAGGGGGTGACCCCGAGAATCTGGCAGTTGGGGCGATGTTTGCTGATCATGCGGGCCGTGGTTCCGCTTTTGGTCAGAGAAATAATGGAGGAGGCTCCCGTCTGATTGGCTATCAATACGGCCGCGTTGCTGACCGCGTCGGGAACTCCCGCCACGCCGCGGTTTTCCCTGCAGGAAAGGCCCCAGGTCGTCAGTTCCTTTTCCGCCCGGTCCACAATACGCCTCATCGTGGCCACGGACTGCACCGGCCAGGCGCCGGAGGCGGTTTCCCCCGAAAGCATGACCGCGTCCGTTCCGTCCAGAACGGCGTTGGCCACATCGCTGGCTTCCGCTCTGGTGGGACGAGGGTTGCGGATCATCGAATCGAGCATCTGGGTAGCGACGATAACCACCTTCCCCCGGGACCGGCACATTTCGATAATGCGCTTTTGCACCAGAGGAACGTCTTCGGTGGGAATCTCCACTCCAAGGTCGCCCCGGGCGATCATCATGCCGTCCACCACGTCCACAATTTCTTCAAGATTACGAACGGCCTGACGCGTTTCAATTTTGGCGATGATTCGCATATTTCCCCCTAGGGACCGAAGCAGCCTGTGAACGTCGAGGACGTCGCTTCGGGTCTTTACGAAGGAGACCGCCAGATATTCCATCCCCTGTTGAACGCCCCAGGCAATGTCTTCCCTGTCCTTTCCGGAAAGGGCGGGCAGAGTGACATTGGCCCCCGGAACGTTGACGCCCTTGGTATTCTTCAGAGAGCCGCCCACGATGACATCGCACTCCACATCGTTTCCCTCTATATTCCGCACCTTGAGCTGCAGGGTTCCGTCGTCGATGTAAATTTCCTGTCCCCTGGCGACCTCGCCCGCCAGCAGGGGATAATTGATATGGACCCGCTCCGGCGTTCCAACGCAGGGTTCTGAGGTGAGAACGACGGCGCTTCCCGTATCCAGATAAATTTCTCCGTTTTCCATTTCACCCGTACGGATCTCCGGTCCTTTGGTGTCCAGCAGCGCGGGAATGGGCACACCCAGATTCCGCTCCACCTCACGGACCAACTCCAGTTTTGCCCTGTGTCCCTCGTAATCGCCATGACTGAAGTTGAAACGGGCCACGTTCATACCCGCTTCCGCCATAGCCCGCAGAGTTTCATATTTATCGCTTGCCGGGCCTATGGTACATACAATTTTGACAAACATAAAAACAACTCCTTAAAAAAATCGGCACTTTCTTTTTTCGGTATTTCAGAATAAAACTAAAATTTTAAGTTCGATACAATACAAAATTCACTGCATACAAAATTCAATGCATACAAAACTCAACACAAAACCTCGAAGGCTCCCGAGGGAACGACCTCGGACAGACGCTGCCTGATGGAGCCGGTTTCATCGATTCGATAATCCGGCAGCAGCAGCACGCAGGAGTCCCGATCGTCCGCCAGCTCCAGAAGAACGGTGGAAGGTCCGGGGCAATCTTTCAGGGCCACGGCGAAATCCCGAAAATCCAGCGACTGAGGAATCAGGTCCACCCGCAGGCGAATGCGAATCATTCCCGCCTCGTCGGCGCCTATATCCTCCAGACGCGTGAGTTTTCGCACAATGAAATTCCTGGGCTCTCTGTCCCCCAGCTCCCCCTCCGCGATATAGGGTTCCCCGACTTTCACCTGAGTCTTCAGGCTCTCCCAAAGCTGTGGGAAGACGACCATTTCGACGCTTCCGTCGGAATCTTCCAGCGTCAGAAGTCCCATCGTCGTTCCCTTCTTCGTCATTTTATCGGTCACGCCCAAAATTATACCCCCAACCCTGGCGGGGCCGGAACCTCTCCAGCATGGAAGCTCCTCTATTGTACACGTAGAATGGCGTTTCACCCTGTCTTCATAGCTGTCGAAAGGGTGTCCTGAAATATAAATTCCCATGACTTCCTTTTCATGTTCGAGGCGCTCGAAAACAGAAAAGTCCCCGCACTCGGGCATGTCCGGCCCGTCGGTATCCTCCGGGGCCTCCTCCAGCAGCTCGAAGAGGGAATATTGCCCCTCATCCCTGTTCTTTTTCTGGGCGGCGGCCACGAAGTCCGCCAACGCGCTCACCAGCCTGGCCCGGTTGGGCTCCAGTTCGTCGAAGGCCCCCGCGTAAATCAAATTTTCCGTGGCGGATTTGCTGACGACGCGCAGGTCAACGCGGGTCAGAAAGTTCCACAGGGACGAAAATTTTCCCTCCCGCCGGGCGGCCACGATGGCGTCGACGGCGTTGTGCCCCACCTTGGCCACGGCCCCCAGGCCGAAGCGAATGACCTCCCCCACCGCCGTAAAGCTCTCCATGGAGGAGTTGATGTCCGGCTGGAGCACCTGTACGCCGCTGCGGCGCACCTCTCGGACGTACCTGCCCAGAACCTCTTTTATGGCTTTCATCTGGCTGGAAAGATAGGCGGCCATGAACTCCGCCCGGTAATGGGCCTTCAAATAGGCCGTCTGGTACGAGATCAGGGCGTAGGCCGCGCTGTGGGACTTATTGAACCCGTATCCGGCGAACTCCTGAATCAGGTCGAAAATATGTTCGGCCTTCTTCAGATCGATGCCCCGGGTCGACGCGCCCTCCACGAACTTCGCCCGCTGCTGCTTCATGACCTCCACTTTTTTCTTTCCCATGGCCCGGCGCAGCAGGTCCGCCTCGCCAAGGGTGTATCCGGCCAGAATGGACGCGCACTGCATGACCTGCTCCTGATACAGAATCACGCCGTAGGTTTCCTTCAGGACCTCCTCCAGCAGCGGATGGGGATATTCGGGTTTTTGACGTCCATGCTTGCACTCGACATACTGTTTGACCATGCCGCTGCCCAGAGGCCCCGGACGATACATGGCCAGAACGGCGACCAGGTCCTCGAAGCAGTCCACCTTCAGGTCCAGAAGCAAACGCCGCATCCCCCCCGATTCGAGCTGGAATATTCCCAGGGTGTCCGCGTTCTGCAGCATTTGATACGTCAGGGAATCGGTCAGGGACAGGGAACTCATATCCGGAGCTTCTCTGCCGTTGAGACGAATGTTTTCCAGGGCCTCTTCGATGATGGAGAGGGTGCTCAGTCCCAGAAAATCCATCTTTACCAGCCCCAGTTTTTCAATGGGCTCCATGGTGAACTGGGTCACGGTCTGGCTGATGTCCAGAACGTCGCCGTTTATCTCGGCCGCTCCGATTCGGCGTATGGGAACCAGATCCGTCACCGGGTCCGGAGTGATGACAACCCCAGCCGCGTGTTGAGAGGGATGACGAGCCAGTCCCTCGATCTTTTCCGCAATTTTTACCACCTGGGCCAGCTCCGGATCGGATTCTATCGTCTCTTTCAGCTCAGGAACCGTCTCCTTCGCCTCTTTTATGCTTTTGACGCCGAAGGGGATGAGCTTCGCGAGCCTGTCCATTCTGGCGTACTCCAGTCCCATGGCCCTCCCCACGTCCTTGACCGCCTGACGGCTTTTCATGCGCCCGAAGGTAATGATCTGGGATACGCGGTCGCTGCCATACTGCTCTACGATATACTTCAGAAGCTCCTCGCGTCCCTTGTCGGAAACGTCGGTGTCGATATCAGGCATACTGATGCGCTCAGGGTTTAAAAATCTTTCGAAAAGCAGCCCGCAGGCCAAGGGGTCCAGTTCCGTTATCCGCAGGCTCCAGGCGACGAGAGACCCCGCCGCGGAGCCGCGCCCCGGCCCGATGGGGATGTTTCTATCCTTTGCCGCCTGGATGATTCCCGCCACAATGATGAAATATCCGGCGAACCCCATGCTGTTGATGACTCCGAGCTCATATTCGAGGCGTTTCCGGTATTCCTCCGGAGGCTGCTCCCCAAGACGGGCGCGAAGCCCCTTCCAGGCCTCGTCTTCGAGATGGCGCTCAAGCGTGACCCCTTCCGTCAGGTCCAGTCGGGGAAGTTTGTAGTCCCCCGAATTCAGGTTGAAATCCACCCTGCACCTCTCCGCAATTTTTACGGTGTTGTCCAGGGCTTCGGGCAGCTCCGCGCCGAAAAACGCGTCCATTTCCTCGGGGCTTCGCAGGTAGAAGTCGTTGGTGGAAAAACCGAAGGCGTCGTCCGTGTCGTCGGCCCGGGTGTTGATTCGAAGAAGAAGTTTATGCCACTCAAAATCCTCTTTTTCCTGATAATGGGCGTCGCTGGTGGCGATCAGGGGAATGCCCGTCTCCCTGGAGAGCCGTATGAGCGCCTTGTTGACTTTCGCCTGCTCGGGAAGCGTGTTCGACATGACTTCGAGAAAGAAATTATCCTTTCCCATGATGTCCCGATACAGCGTCGCCCTGTCCGCGGCCTCCTTCTCCTTCCCCGCCAGAATGAGCTGAGGAATCTCCCCGCCCAGGCAGGCCGAGGATGCGATCAGCCCCCTGCTGTACTTTGCCAGAAGGTCGTGATCGATACGGGGCTTGTAATAAAATCCATCCGTGTTGGCGATGGAGACCAGCCTGAAAAGGTTGTGGCAGCCTTCGTCGTTCTCCGCCAGCAGGATCAGATGGTTGTTCTTTCCCTTTTTTTCACGGGAGCGATGTCCGTCGGGATCCACGTATACCTCGCAGCCGATGATGGGATTGACCCCCGCGGCCTTGCACTGCTCGTAAAACTCTATGGTTCCGTACATCGCTCCGTGGTCCGTCATGGCCACGGCCGGCACCTCCCACGAGGCGACCTTTTTCGCCAGGGATCCGGTGCGGATGGCCCCGTCCAGGAGACTGTATTCCGTATGAACATGCAGATGCACAAAAGGTCTCGTCATAACAAAAACCTCATTTTTAATCTTTCATTATTTAATCTTTTCATTTTAATAATCTGTTTTAATAATCCTTTGATTCTTCGGCGGAGACATCGTCGATATCGTCATCGGCGCCGCGACGCACCAGAATGACCTCTCCCCGCATCCAGCGCGCAACGTCGCGGACCAGCCCGTCAAAAGGGACTCCCCCGGGGAGCCGCGCCTCCTTCGCTTCCGTTTTTTCGTTCCCGGTCGATTCCGGTTCCTCTGAAAACGGGGAAGCGGAAGGAGTTTCGGATTTTCCGGAGAAGCGTCTCTTTTCCGAAATTTTCGCCGGCGCGGAGTAAACTTCGTCGCAGGAAGCCGTAAGCTCTCCGTGGCGCAGAAGGATTCCCTCCGGCCACAGGGGACCCAGAATCTTCTTCAGCCCTCGGCGGTTCTGCTCCAGCTTCAGGGTCTCGTATACATAACGGAAGGGCGTATCCAGGATCAGACGCCGGCCGTCCGTCAAAGCCGCTGAACTCACAAATCCGCAGTACAGCGTGAAATCTTCCCCGTAAAGAGCCTCTGACGTCTCTTTTCGACGCTCCTCCGGACAGTCTTCTCCCTCCGGAACCTCCGATACCCCGTCCGGGGCCGCAGCCGCGGGAGCCGAAACGACAGGTTCCGGAACGGCGGGTTTCGGCGCGGTCGTCCTGGCAGAACCCGGCTCCGGAGCTGGAATATCCGGAACGACAGGTCTTCGCGTCGGAGAAGCAGTCAAAGAAGGAAGCGTTTTTTCGGGCGCGCCGACCTCCGGGCTGGAGATTCCGGCCATCAGCAGCCCGCTCAGGACGTCCATTCTAAGCCCCATTCGCGTTTGAGGAAGCAATCCGGCCAGAAAACGCATGATCCGCTCCAGCTCCTGGGGCCTCCATCGGGGGGCTTCCGCCTTCAGATATTCCTTTTCCTGCCCGGATGCGTCGAGAGTTTCGAGGATACCCCCCCACCGGGCCACCAGCCACAGATTGCGAACCAACGAAAACAGCTCCTCCAGAAACCTCTGGGGAGAAGCTCCGCCGGCCAGCATCCGGTCGAGTTCGCAGAAGGTGGACATGTCGCCCTTTCTCCAGCTTTCAAGCCATCGCTCCAGGGAAGAACGACTGGCCTGTCCCAGCGCTGTCTCCACGTCGGCCAGGGTGAGGGTTTCCTCTTCTGAGCCCGCCACCTGCTCCAGCATGGAAAGACCGTCTCTCATGGCTCCATCCGCCTGACGGGCAATCTCCCACAGGGCTTCGGGCTGAAATTTCACCGATTCCGCCTCGCAGACCTGGATCAGGCGCTCGCAGATGATTCGCGTCTCGATGCGATGAAAAGGAATGTGCTGACATCGGGACCGAATCGTCACCGGAACCTTGTGGGCCTCGGTGGTGGCCAAAATGAACACCACGTGTTCCGGGGGCTCTTCCAGCGTTTTCAGCAGGGCGTTGAAGGCGGAGATGGAGAGCATATGCACCTCGTCGATAATGTACACTTTATATTTTGACGACATGGGTACCGACAGGATGTGGCTTCTGAGCTCGCGAATCTCCTCCACTCCATTGTTGGATGCCCCGTCGATTTCGATGACGTCGAGACTTTCCCCCGCGGCTATGGCGAGACAGTTCTTGCAGCTGCAACAGGGTTCGTACCCCTCAACAGGGGCCAGACAGTTGAGGGCCCGGGCCAGCAGTCGGGCGACGGTGGTCTTGCCGCAGCCCCGGGGCCCGGAAAAAAGATACGCCTGCCCTGTGCGCGCCCGCTGAAGGCTTCTCACCAGGACATCGACGGCTGCAGATTGTCCCGCGACTTCGGAAAATTTCTGAGGACGATACCGCCGATACAGCGAAATACCCAAACTTTCGGCCTCCTTCAATCCACACTCTTCAATACTATACTCTTTACTCTGCACTTTTAACTGCACTGCATTATTCACTGCGCGTTCTTCAGAGTTCACCTGACGCTCGTTTCGAGACTGAATCAACGAAGAAAAACTTCGGGAAAATTCCCGTCTTCGATTGTAACATGGACTTCCGTCTCCGGCTTTTAAATGAGCAGGAGAAATTTTGTCACAGAATCTTTCCTCACCGGATATTTTTCTGTAAAAAAATATTTCTCTCCATCCCGGGTACGTCGGAAGACGTTTGCGTCCGCCAGGAAAAGGATTATAATACTCCCATGACAATGGAAAGAATGGAAAGGAGGATACAATCGAGTGAAAAAATATGTATGCACGGTTTGCAGTTATGTTTATGATCCCGCGGCAGGAGATCCGGATTCCGGCATTGCGCCGGGTACCGCCTTTGAGGATATTCCCGACGACTGGGTGTGCCCGGTCTGTTCCGTGACGAAGGATATGTTCGAACCCGAGTAAAACCTTATAAAATCTCACGGAAGACAGGAAAGATCAAAATATTTTCCTGATGATCGTAAAATGAACGATCGGCCGGGGGTCGGTCGTTTTCTTTATTTTCTTATTAACAGTTAATACTTCTAATTAATACTTCCCTAAAAATGGAGCTGATCGGCAATGCAGTCTGTTTTGGTCGTGCTGCCTATTTTTCTTATCGTGGCCATGGGCTGGATTTTGAGATACAAAAAAGTTATCTCTCCTCAGACCCTCAGAGAAAACAACTCTGTCCTCTACTGGTTTGCCATGCCCTGCGTCATTCTGCGCGGCATCCTGGGCGCGGACCTGAACGTCCTGCAGAATCCCTCATTCGTCGCCGCGGTGTGGCTGCCCTACCTGGCCACCACGACTGTCGTCTGGATCTTCGGACGCCACGGCGAAACCCGGGAACGGTTCTCCACCCTGACCCTGTCCGCCACCCGGGGCAATCACTTTTTCGCCGGGCTTCCCATCATCTACCTCGCCATGGGACAGCCTGGAGTGGAGGCGGCGACGCTGAACCTGGCGATCTCCCTGGTCGCCATGCAGCTCGTGTCCATCGGCAGCGGACAGCTGGCTCTTTTCGGAAAACCCTCCTGGACGACGATGCTCGCAACCATGAAGCATCTTCTGAAAAATCCGCTCTTTATGTTCTGCCTTCTGGGGCTTCTGATGGACACCGCCGGGCTCAACCATCTTCCAAAATGGATGGATTCGACTCTGAGCATCCTGGCCGACATCAGCACGGGAATGGCTCTTTTGATGCTGGGAGCCGGACTGCATATCGAAAACGTTTTGAAAATGATTCAGTCCGTCTGGAAAATTCTGTTCGTCAAGCTGGTGCTTCATCCCGTCCTGGGGGCTTCGATTTTCCTTTTCTTCGGCCTCTCCTCCCCCATGTTCCAGGCCAGTGTGCTGCTGACCGCCATGCCGGTTGGGATCAACACCGCCATCATCGCCGAGGAAATGGGGATGGACGGGGAATACTGCGGCAGGGGCGTCGCGCTGACGACGCTTTGTTCCATGATCTCCCTGCCTCTGTGGATCAATATTCTGGGGCTGGTCTGACATAAAGACACAAAAATCCTTCGCCCCTCCCCGAACGGCCCCGGGAAAGAACGAAGGATCTGAAGAACGAAAGATTTGAAAAACAAACGATTCCTGTAAATTTAAAACTCGCGGCGCTCCTTGATGCGGGCGGCTTTTCCGCTGAGTTTTCGCAGATAATAAAGCTTGGCCCGACGCACTTTGCCCTGACGTTTGATTTCGATTTTGTCTATCGACGGGCAGTGCAGCGGAAAGATACGCTCCACACCCACTCCGCTGGAAATCTTGCGGACGGTAAACGTTTCGTTCAGACCGCCATGCTGACGTCCAATGACAATACCCTCGAAAACCTGAATACGCTCTCTTACGCCTTCCGTAACCTTCACGTGCACCCGCAGCGTATCTCCCGGACGAAAGTCGGGAAGATCGCCCCGGACATATCTTTTTTCAACAAGATCTAAAATATTCACTTCCGATGTTCCTCCTTCGCAGTTCCAAACAGGAAATTCAATTTTTATCGAGATCCCAAAAAACGGTCACACAACACGGCTGCCTTTCCGCAAAAGGAAAGCCCCTCCTGCAGGGGCAGCATCGAAAAACCACAACAAACCCCATTCTTTTTTTGTTCCCACCGGTATTCGTCTCCGTTTTTCAACGAAAGACAAAACAGAACGGGCTCTCCCTTTTCCACGAACAAACGCTTCAGTTCAAGCCAGTGCCTCGCTCCGCTTTTGACGACATCGCAGACCTCCGTCACCAGCGGCGGGCCTTCCTTCTTCGCAATCCAGTCCGTCGCGTGCTTCAGAGAAGGCATCAGTCGAATACGCCCGAAACGGCCCTCCTTCAAAACCTCTCTGAAGGACTCCCGGGCGTCCGGCTTCGGAACGATCAAAAAGACCCGCGCCACACCGTAGGAATCCCCAAAGGCCTCCAGGTTTCGTAAAATCTCAACTTCGCAGTCATCGGCAGTTTCTGCCGTGAACGCGAGATAAACGCCTCGCACGTACTCTTTCATGCCGCTGCGCGCTAAAAGGTCAGGACGCCGGGAAACCGTGCGAGCAACCGCCTGACGCCGCCTCCATTCCTCAACGGCGGCGGTATTTCCCGAAAGCAGAACTTCGGGGGCCTCGATCCCCTCCCAGGAGGCGGGACGGGTATAGTGAGGGCAATCCAGCATTCCCCGATAAAAAGAGTCGTTTTCCACCGCTTCGCTTTTGCCCACGACGCCCGGTATCAGACGGGAAACCGCATCGATGATGGCCATTGCCGGAATTTCCCCGCCTGTCAGCACACAGTCTCCTATCGTGACCTCCAGGTCGACCATCCGCTCCGTAAAGCGTTCATCGAGGCCTTCATAGTGCCCGCAGACCAGGATGACGTGCTCCTGACACGCCAGAGTGTCCACGATATCCTGCGTCAGCAGCGTCCCCTGCGGAGTCGGATAAACGACAAAATCCCGTTCTTCGCCTCCACCGGCCGCACGCGCCGTCTGTAACGCCTCGGAAAGCGGCTCCGCCATCAACACCATCCCTCCGGAACCGAAAGCATAGTCGTCAATCTGACGATAACCGCCTCTGCCGAAAGGACGCAAATCAACCAAATCCACCCGAACCAAACCGGCTTTGACTGCCCTGCCGATAATACTGGTCGAGAGAAAATCATTAAAAAACTCCGGAAACGCGGTTATAATCGAAAAATGCATCCCTTTCGATTTTTTGCCGGTATCCGATTCCTGTTCGCGATCTTTCACCACAAACCCTCGATCAGCTTCACGACCATTGTTTCCGATGCGAGGTCGATGTCTTTCACAAATTCTTCCACCGCCGGGATATAATGCAAACTGCCCTTTTCGTCTCGCACCGCGTAAATTTCATTTCCGCCCGCGGAAAGAAAGTCCACCACCTCGCCAAGAGGATTGCCTTCCGTATCCTGGACCTGAAGGCCAATGAGATCGTCCACCCAAAATTCCCCTTCCGGCAGGGGAAAACGTTCTTCCCGATCCACCAGGATGGACAGTCCCACGAGTTTTTCCGCCTCGTTCCTGTCCACAGGGTCGCCCGCCGCGATGAACTCTCCTTTGCCCTCGTGCTCTCTCAGATTCCGGATGTGAAAGGTACGAACAAAACGACCGTCGGAGGAGTGAAGATTCAGTACGTCCATCCCGCGAAAACGCTCCGGGTGGTCCGTCAGGGGAACGATTCTCACCTCTCCCTTCAGCCCGTGGGCCGAAGAGATATATCCTACGGTCACCTTTCCTTCGGGGTCTCTACTCTTCGACGATGTCGACATCCACCCTCTCTCCCGCCTTGACGGCGGCAGCTTTGGCCAGAAGACGAATTGCGTTGATGGTGGCTCCACGCTTTCCGATGATGCGCCCCACGTCTTCATGAGCGACGCGGATCATTACCTTGATTCCGTTTTCGCTCTCCGTGCTCTCGACGCTGACGGCATCGGGCTGCGTGACAAGGTGTTTCGCGACAAATTCGACAAGTTCCTTATAATTGGCCATTGCGGCACCTCCCGGTTTTTTTGTTTCCCTGACGACGAAAAACCTCCAACGATGTCAATGGCTTTTCGTCGCTTCGAACTTTTCCCATATACCCTGTTTTTTCAAAAGCCCTCTCGCCGTATCAGAGGGCTGTGCCCCCACGCTCAGCCAGTAAAGCGCGCGCTCCTCGTCAATCGCCACCGCCGCCGGATCGGTCATCGGATTATAAGTTCCGATCAGCTCAATAAAACGTCCATCCCGGGGCGAACGGGAATCGGCCACCACCAGTCTGTAAAATGGAGCCTTTTTCCTTCCGAGACGCGACAAACGAATACGTACTGCCATACAAAAGACACCTCCTGATTATTTTACTGCAAAATTTCAGAGTGGAAACACAATTCCATCTCGGCACAATACAATTACTCTTGAAAAATTTTTAGTTTTTGCCCTGCTTAAAATTGAACCGTCGGTTTCCTCCAAAAAGGGACTTCAGGTTGAATCCCTTTCCGGACCCTCCGGAGAAGGTTTTAAAGAGTTTTTTCATCTGCTCGTACTGGGCCAGAAGCTGATTGACCATCTGAACCGACGTTCCGGAGCCCAGTGCGATGCGCCGACGCCGGGAGCCCTTGATGATTTTTGGGTTGCGGCGCTCCTGAAGCGTCATCGACTGAATGATTGCCCTGTTTTTAACAATAATGGAGTTGTCGATCTCCGCCTCGTTCATCCCTTTGATCCGGCTGAACCCCGGGATCATTTCCATCACCTTGCCCAGGGGGCCCATTTTTTCGATCTGCTGAAACTGAAGCAGCAGCGTCTCCAGGGTGAATTCCCGACTCTGGAGGCTCTCGGCCATTTTTTCGACATCTTCCGCTCCGACGGCCCTGACCTTCTCCAGCAGCCCCTCGATATCCCCCATGCCCATAATGCGGCCCGCCATGCGTCTGGCGTCGAAAACCTCCAGGGCGTCCACAGCCTCTCCCATACCGGCGAACTTCACGGGAATCCCTGTCGCGGCCCGAATCGCAAGGGCGCTTCCGCCTCGGGCGTCTCCGTCCAGCTTGGTCAGGACGAGGCCTGTCACGTTCAAAAGTTTGTGGAAGGACTTCGCGACGTTCACGGCCTCCTGCCCCGTCATGGCGTCCACAACCAGAAGAATTTCGTGGGGCGGCAGCAGTTTCGCCACAGAGCTCAGTTCGTCCATGAGTTCCTGGTCGACGTGAAGGCGTCCGGCCGTGTCCAGAAGAATAACGTCGTTCAGGTGAGACTCCGCCCAGGCGGACGCGCCGCGAACGACCTTCAGCACGTCGGTCTCTCCCGGTTCCGGACCGAAGAAGGCGACTTTGGAAGCCTCGGCCAACACCCTCAGCTGCTCCACGGCGGCGGGACGACGAAGGTCACAGGCGACCACCAGAGGGTTATGACCGCTCTGCAGGCGTCGCGCCAGCTTTACCGTGGTAGTGGTCTTTCCGCTGCCCTGAAGGCCCGCCATCAAAATGACGGTGGGCGGCTTCGAGGCGATGCTGACAGGCGCGACGTCCGTCCCCATCAGCGCGATCAGTTCCTCGTAAACCACCGTCGATATATGCTGCGCGGCGGTGATCGACTCAAGAACGTCAAGCGTCACCGCGCGGGCGCGGATTTTTTCGATCAGGCCTCTGACGACGCCCAGATCGACATCCGCCTCCAGAAGGGATCTGCGAATTTCACGCAGCGCCCCGTCCACGTCGGCCTCGGAAATTTTCCCCCTGCTCCTGAGTTTTGAAAACGCCGATTCCAGTTTTTCTCTCAGTGCTTCAAACATCCCTGCATCTTCTCCGTTTTCTGCAACTCGTTTTCGTCAGGATCCCCCGCCGGAACATCGCGCTTCAAGTTCTCTGATTCTGTTTTCCAGCCGTTCCAGGCGGGCGGCGAAACCGAGCTCTCTTTCCAGCGTTTCCAGCCTGTCCTGCGTTTTGTTGACCACGATATGCACGGCCTGACGCGTAATTCCCAGAGTTTCAGCGATTTCCGCCAGTGACAAATCTGAAAAACAACGCATTTCATATACAGATCTCTGCCGTTCAGTCAGCAGAGGACCGTAAATATCGTAAAGAGCGTTGACGTGCAACCGTCGTTCGAGGCGAACTCCGTCATCAGAAATCAGACTCTTCAAATCAGACTGTTCTCCCCTTTTTGGCCGATCATCAGATTCCCGTCCCGGGACCTTTTTCGACGAAGAGCATTATAGTGTTTTTCATTCCGAGGTGTCAAGTCTTTTTATTTTACAGTCTTTTTATTTTATAGTTGAGTCACGGCCCTCAGCGCGCCGGAGATGTCCAGGTACTGTCTTTCGAAGGCCTCCAGCAAAAATTTTGCCGGAACGAAGCGGTCGTATTTCTCCTTTCCCTTGCCCGCCAGTTCGAAGATATCGACGATTCGCTCCACTTCGGGAGGCGTCTCCAGAAAGGGAATGTACGCCTCTGCCAGTTCCGAGGGAGTCGTCCGTTTAAACTCCAGCGCGATGCCCCGGTCTTCGAGCTCCATTCCGGCAAGCAGCCCCATCGCGTAAAGCGTGCGATGCACGGCGGAACTTTCCCAGGGAAACCAGAGCAGGTTGCGCTTTTCCTTCAGGAGAGAACAGCGCCCCCTTTCCATCCGGACTTCGGCCGCGACCTGCCGGGCATTCATCAGCATTTGAGCGGCTCTGTCGTCGAGATAGACGGGAACGTCTCCTCCGGTAAGCAATTCGAACATTTTCTGCCGGACGCGGGAGTGAATTTCCGGCCCCTCGTCTCCTCCAAAGGGAGGCGCCTTGCCGTCCTCGGCGGAATCCACATCGATGACGTCCCTTTCAAGATCAATGGCGCGAATTTTCCAGCGCTTCCCGGCCAGCAGAATAAAACCCTCCGGAATCATGTCGAGCGCCAGAAAAATGCTCCCCACCGGCCGCCCCTGATGGACGACCGCAAGCTGCTTCGGCGCGGTGAAGGCCGCGTAGAAATCGTAGTTCCGGACGATTTTTTCTCCTTCCAGGCCCAGGACGAGATCTCCCTCTCCCGTTTGATCCAGCAGGTCGTGGGTCCCCAGCGATCTCAGCAGTTCGCCGAAATCCGCCTTCGAAAGACGGAACGCCCCCCGGGAAATCAGCAGATCGTAAAGCGCCGGAGCGGAGATTCCTCCTTTTTCCGCCACGACGCTCAGGCACTGCTGAACCAGCGTGGAACAGTGGAGCCGCTCCACGTCGGGAGGTTCGCTCCACCGGTCGAACATCAGCTCCGACATGGCGATCGCCTGCAAAAGCTCCGGGTGAATTTTACGGACAAAAGACACGTCACCCCTGGGAATTTTATCCGCAATGAACATCACCAGGGCTGAACTTTCTCCGTCCCGGCGGCCGCTGCGCCCCAGGCGCTGCCGAAGCGCGCTGACGGACCAGGGCGCGCCGAACTGCCCCACGCGGGTCACGTTTCCCACGTCGATGCCCAGCTCCAGGGTGGCGGAGCAGAACGTGACGATTCCCTCCCGGGTTTTGAGCGCATCTTCCGTGTCCTCCCTTTCGATTTTCGACAAAGAGCCGTGGTGAACCCGGTAGCGGTCGGGAAGCCCCTTCTTTTTCGCGTAACGCTGCACCGTCCAGGTCAGATGTTCGAGCATCGTTCTGGAGTTGACAAAAATCAGAGAGGTGGAGGGAAACAGACGCTCCATGTCCTCCACCCATGGAGACTGCGAACCCTCAAAGCCGATCTCGTAACCCTTCACCCGGTAAAGAATCTCTTTGGACTCGCCTCCGGGGGCCAGGACCTCCACCTCGCCGGGAGCTCGCGCCCAAAGCCACTTTTTCGAGGCCTCGAAATCTCCTATCGTCGCGGAAAGCCCCAACCGACGCATGGGCCGCGTTCGGACCCGATCGATGCGGGCCAGCAGACTTAGCAGGTGCATCCCCCGTTCCGTTCCGGTAAAGGCGTGCATCTCGTCGAGAACCGCCCAGGAGGTCGTTTTGAACAGATGTCCGATATGCTCTCCGTGGTTGATAAAAAGGGACTCAATGGACTCCGGCGTGATCAGAAGCAGCCCCCGGGGGTCGGCCAGAAACTTTTTCTTCAGCGCGGAGCCCACGTCCGAGTGCCACCGGAAAACGGGAATCTCCATGCGCTCGCAGAGGTCGTCCAGCCGGTGGAACTGGTCATTGATCAACGCTCTGAGGGGACTGACGTAAAGGGCCCGAAGCCCCTTTTCCCGCGACTCCGTCAGCATCCGGGAAAGGATCGGCAAAAACGCCGCCTCGGTTTTTCCCGCCGCCGTCTCCGCGGCCAGAATCAGGTGGCGGTCGTGAGAGAAAAACGCTCTTATCGTTTCCGCCTGAATGGGGCGCAGTTCGGTCCATCGCATATCGTAGAGCTTCCGCTGCACCAGCGGGTGAAGTTTTTCGAACATTCTCTCCGACAGGGTCATTTCAGCACGAAGCCCGTGAGTTCGTCATCCGCGGCCGTCGGTTTCGGGCCGTTTTCCGGCGTTTCCATTTCCTCTTTTTCTATTTCCTCTTTTTCCATTTCTTCTTTTTCTATCGGGGCGTCGTCGAGAAGCTTTCGCCAGTCGGCGCCGGGGTTGCGTTCCAGTATGGAGAGAAGGCCGGCAAAAGCCTTCGAGGCGTCCCGGGGCGTCTGATAGAACGTCGCCCCCAGCGTCGCCGCGCATCGCCGGATGAAGGCGCGGATTCCCTCGTCAGGGAGGAGATATTTCGAGGCATCACCGGAGGCAAAGACATTCCGGATATTTTGAAGCAACAGCCACAGATCCTCAGGCGACAGGCTCTCCAGACGGATCACCGGGCCGGCCATGTCCTTCAGCCCGTCCCGCGCCCAGGGGTTGGCGGCCAACCGCCCGGCCAGAGCGCCGTAACTCATGACGCCCCGGCGGCGGTCGTCGAAGAAGGCGTCCGTCCCGGCGAAGATGAATCCGACGCCTGAAACGCCGCCCTGCAGACAGTCGTTCACGATCTGCAGCAGAACTTCGTAGTTGCCGTTTCGCGCCGTGGCATTGGCGAGCCGGTGAGAAAGCACTCCCATCTCGTCGAGCTCCACGAGCACTCCGGCATATCCCGCCAGCCGCGCGAAGGTTCCCCAGAGTTTCAGATAATCGTACAGGTCCCGATCTCCGATGATCGAACGAACGCCCAGGTCGGCCCGGGCCTCCGTGCGCACGGCGTACTCTCCCGCCAGCCAGCGGAGACAGGAACGGGTAAGAACGTCGTTTCCTTCTCGATAACCCTCCAGATATTTTCCGAGGACTGAAGCGAAATCATAACCGCTCACAAGATTTTGCAGCGGCTCCAGTTTCTCTCTGATCCCGTGAAAAACGTCGCCCCCGCTTTTATTCCCCTGTTCAAATTCCTCCAGAAAGGCGGAGATCCAGCGTTCGATCACCACCGGCAGAGCGCCACCTCCCGGCTTCGTTCGGATCGCCATGTTGCGCGCCAGCTCCGTGTAAAGCGCCTGAGCGTATCCGCCGGAGGCGTACAGACGCCGCGTCGGAGCGACATCCGCCTGCATGACCACAAAACCCTTTTCCAGGGCCACCGTTTTCACCAGGTTCAGAAAAAAGCTCTTTCCCGTTCCAAAACGCCCGATGACGAAGCGAACCGCCGCGCCGCCGTCCGCAATTCGCGCCAGGTCCTCCAGCAGGGCCTCGATTTCCTCTCTGCGTCCCACCTGAATATGATGCAGTCCAATGCGCGGCACGACTCCCGCCATCAGAGACTGAACGATCGCCTCCCGCTCCCGGGGCCTGATGTTCGCCATACCGACACCTTCCATCGTACGTATTCGTCGTATTTCCCGCGTTCTTTCGCGCGCTTTTCAGCTTCGAAGTTTATTACATATGGTGTGATTTTACGACATCGGGGTTCAAAACCGGTCCCTCCCCTTCGTCCAGAAGGAGAAAATCACCCAGCGCCTCTTCTCCCCAAAGGTTGAGGGCATCGAGAAGCGCGTTGGGCATAAAGCCGTAACGGCGGGCCAGTTCTCCCCAGCTCCCGGCGCTCTGAGACGTACGCCGCAGGAGTTCGGACAGGACGGGAATATACTGAGGGTCGAGGCAGTTCAGGGCCTCTTCGGAAAACGGCAGAGGGTCAAAGGAGCCAACCTCTCGATCCTGGATCGCTTTTTCGGAGATAACCGCGGTGTTTCGCTCGTCTGTTTCCTCTTTGTTGAAAATTTCCTCCAGTCGCCGGTTCACGCTTTCCGTCTCCTGCCGCAGCCGGACGAGCTTCTCCATGTCGATGAGGATTTCCGGGGGCCGGGGCGGGGTCGGAGGAAGCGACGTTTTTATCCTTCTCCTTCGGCGTTTTCTCGGAGGCAGGGGCTCTCCGGAAATTTTCGCCCCCCCGTCGACGTTTGTCCGGCGGACGGGGACAAGCTCGTCTTTGTCCTCCTGAAGACAGGTTTTTCGAAGAGCCAGGAGTTCTTTGAACTGCGACATTTTTCCCAGGACGTTCGCAATGGGCACGGGAGGCGGAGATTTTTCTCCCCCCTCAAAGGAAAGCGTCGCGCTGGCCGCGCCGTATTCCACCAGACAGCGGCGGGAAGAGGCCGAAAGCGGGAAGCCCAACGGCCAAAGCCGGCGGCAGCGCTCATAAAACAGCTCCCTGCAGCGGAGGGGCAGGGAAATCCGGTGGCCGGGAAGGCTGCGGAGAACGTAAAGGCTCTGCTCCGGTGAAAGTGAAACGCCATGGAGCGCGTACCAGGCCAGCAGCAGAGGAAGCGACTTTCCGGGCGGCGCCGGGGCAAAAGCGTGAAGGTCCAGCAAATCCGCCTCCGTCAGATCCTTCAGATTTTCCGCGTAAAGATATGTAAGGAAACCGCCCAGATAGTTCCGAAAGGAGCGCGAGGCGGGATAACGAGCCAAAAGACGCCGAACCTCTCCCCTTATCCAGGGAATATCCTGTTTTTCCATCAGGGCCCGCCGTTCCAGCCCATAAAAATAGACGAACGCATAGCCGATGTCGTCGAGATGCGTATTTTTCCCCTCCGCCAGCCATCGCAGATAAAACGCCCTCTGCCCCGGCGTCATTCCGAAATACGAGGGCCAGTAACCCAGCCCTCCGCTCTCCGGAAGATCGGCGACGCTCAGGGAGGTGCAGACGCATGAGGCTTCTTTCGGATCGGCGCGACCCGTATAGCAATACGTCATGGGGGCGGAAACGACAAAATTCCCCATCCGCAGCGTCACGTTTTCTCCGAGCCACATCAGGCCTTTTTTGTCGGAGAGGTCCTCTGTTCCTCCCAACGGGGTCGTTTGCTGAATTGCAACATCGGCAGACACCGGTTTTTGCGGCGCGTCTGTTCTGAAATTTCCCCTGTTGAGACGGCGCAGCGCATCGAAATCGTACGGCGCCGCCCCTTTCATCTGATTTTTCAGCCTGTAAATTCTCTTATTTCGCCTTTCCCTGCCCGGCTACGGCGGCCTGAGCTCTGGCAATGGCCTCGGGGTCGCCGAGGTAGCGATGACCGACGGGTTTCATGTCTTCATTCAATTCATACACCAGAGGCGCGCCCGTGGGAATATTGAGTTCAACGATCTCCTCTTCCGAGATGTTGTCCAGATATTTCACCAGCGCGCGCAAACTGTTGCCGTGGGCCGCGATGAGAATCTTTTTCCCGCTCCGGATTTCCGGAACGATGGTATTTTCCCAGTAAGGGACGGCACGTGCCACGGTATCGGCCAGACACTCGCCATCGGGGATCTCGCCGGCTTTCAGGGACGCGTAACGGGGGTCGCCCGAGGGATGACGCTCGTCGTCTTTCGTGAGAAGCGGCGGGCGGACGTCGTAACTGCGCCGCCAGATTTTCACCTGATCGTCGCCGTATTTCGCCGCCGTCTCCGCCTTGTTCAGCCCCTGCAGAGCTCCATAATGGCGTTCGTTGAGACGCCAGGAGCGAACGACGGGAATCCACATCATGTCCATTTCCTCCAGCACCAGCCACAGGGTCTTGATGGCGCGCTTCAGAACGGACGTGTAGGCCATATCGAAAACAAATCCCTCTTTTTTCAGAAGTTTTCCGGCATCCCGGGCCTCCGCGATCCCCTTTTCCGACAGCGGAACGTCCGTCCATCCGGTAAAACGATTTTCTTTGTTCCAGGCGCTTTCTCCATGACGAACAAGTACAATTTTATACATTAAAATCCCTCCCTTGTCTTGTATCTAAAGTATAACGCACAGAACCGCAAACAGACAGGTATCTTTTGCAGCGCCCCGTTCAGGTGTTATGATTGCGGACAAATAAAGGCCGCGGTCTGAAAGTAAAAAAAGCGGCTCCGCTGAAAGTTGAGTGAAAGTTGGCTGAAAGTTGAAGGGGGACTGTTGCATGGGAGATCATTCAGCCCGCCGAAAGGGCCGGGAAAATCAAATCGATCGGGCGGCGCGGGCGGCCCGTGGCATTCGTCGCCGCGTGCTGGCCCACACGCTGTCCCATGACGGCGGATACCTCAGCCAGGCCTGTTCGTCGGCGGAAATTTTCGCGGCGCTGTACACCTGTGTCCTGAACCTGAAAAAAATCGACCGGCCCCTGAGCGCCCTGCCCTTTGCAGGAACGCCGGGGCCCGCCCGTCCCGCTCTCACCGGAGCGATCTTCAACGGCGGAGGCGAGCCGGACTGCGATAATTTCATTCTTTCTCCTGCTCAGTACGCACTGACGCTGTACGCCGCGCTGGTCGAGGTCGGGCGGATGGACGAAAAAAGCATGGCGGCTTATAACGTCGATGGCAGCACCGTGGAGATGATAGGCGCGGAACACTCTCCGGGCATGGAGGTGACCACGGGGTCGCTGGGACAGGGAATCAGTCAGGCCGCAGGCATCGCGCTGGCCCGTCGGGTAAAGGGAGAAACGGGCCGGGTGATCCTCCTCATGAGCGACGGAGAGTGTCAGTCCGGAGAGTTCTGGGAGGCCGTCCAGGCCACCTGCTTTCATAAACTCGGCAATATGCTCGCTTACGTCGACATGAACGGATGTCAGTGCGACGGCCCGATGACCTCCGTCATGCAGCTGGAACCCTTCGACAGGCGTCTGGCGGCCTTCGGCGCCCGGGTGCGCCGCATCGACGGACACGACATAAAAACCCTGATCCGCCTCGGCAGAGCGCCAGCCGCCGACGTCCCCACCTTCGTCCTCTGCGACACGGACCCCTGCCGGGACATGGCCGTTCTGCAAAAACGCCGGCCGAAATTCCACTATGTCCGTTTTGCCTCCCCTGAAGAAAAAGCAGAATATCGAAAATTTTACGAGAACACATTCCAGGAAGGGCTGTAACGCAGAAAGGGCAATAATGATGGAAATACTGACGAAAGTACACGCGAAACATCTGGTTGAATGGGGACGGAACCACCCCGAAGCCTGGGTGCTGTCGGCGGATTTGACCTCCTCCTGCGAGGCGGACGGATTTCGCGACGCCTTTCCGGAACGATTTTTGTCCATGGGCATCGCCGAACAGAACATGCTCGCCTTCGCCGGAGGGATGGCGCGTCAGGGGTTGATTCCGCTGGTGCATACGTTCGCCGTGTTCATCTATCGCCGCGCTCTCGACCAGGTCGCCATGTCCGTGGCCTATCCCAACCTGCCCGTCAAAATGTTCGGTTTTCTGCCGGGCATCCTCACGCCGGGCGGCGCCACCCATCAGGCCATTGAAGACGTCGCGGTGATGCGGGCTCTCCCGAATATGACCATTCTTGAGGCCGGCGACGCCACCGAGACCGAGTCGATTCTGGAGGCGGCCTGCGACATACCCGGTCCGGTGTACGTCCGCCAGCTGCGCGGAGAGATTCCCCGTCTTTTCGACCCAAAGGAGCCGCTGAAACCTGGGGCGTGCCGCAAGCTCTCGGAGGGCGGCGATTTCGTCCTGCTGACCTCCGGGATATGCACCGAAGAGGGCATGAGAGCCGTCGCGGCGCTGCGGGAGAGAGGGCTGGACATTGCCCACTATCACGTTTCCACCCTCAAGCCCTTCAATCATCCGGAAATCGTGAGAGAAATCGCGGCCAGCCGGTGGGGAGCGATCACCCTCGAAAACCACAGCATCCTGGGCGGACTGGGATCCATCCTGGCCGAGGGCATGGCGGAGGCCGGAACGGGAAAGCCCCTGCGTCGTCTTGGCCTGCGCGACACCTTCGTTCACGGGGCCGGTCGCCGTCATCTGATGCGGGAATACGGACTGGACGCACTGGCTCTGACAGGCGCGGTGGAAGAGATCACCGGAAAGCGGTTTTTCATCGACGAAAACAGCCTGGCGGAAGCGTACACGCCGGCCCTGCACAGCAGCGCCAAGGCGGAGGCCCTGTAGCATGTTTTTCGAAGACCACGACGACGCGCGAACCCGAAGCCTGGTCGGCGGAGGGCGCTTTCTGGTTCTCTATCGCCTGTACGCGGACAATGAACAGGCGGCTCGGGAGAGGGCGGAGGACATCTGCACCGAGCAGACTGTGGAGTTTCCGGTTCCGCTGCTGCCCCCCGGCGCCATTCTCTCGGAGGTGCGGGGCCGTCTTGAAAACCTGGAAAAAGAACGCGAAGGACAGTACCTCGCCTCCGTCAGTTTTGCGGACGAAACCGCCGCGGGGGAGTTCACTCAGTTTCTCGACGTGATTTTTGGCAACATCAGCATCAAGCCCGGAATCCAGGTTGTGCGAATCCATCCGGGAAGGGGCGTTCGCTCGTTTTTACGCGGGCCCCGTTTTGGAGTGAAGGGGATTCGCGCCCTTCTCGGCGTGCCCCGTCGTCCTCTGCTTTTCACCGCGCTCAAGCCCATGGGGCTCTCGTCCTCCGAAATGGCGAGGCTGGCCGCCCAATTCGTGGAGGGGGGAGTGGACATCGTCAAAGACGACCACGGCCTCACCAATCAGGTGTTCGCTCCCTTCGAAGAGCGCGTCGCCCTCTGCGCCGCCGCGGTGCGAGAGTCCGCCGCGAAGCTGGGGCGCAAAGCCCTGTACGTCCCCAACGTCACCGCCCCGGCCTCTCAATTGCCGGAGCGGGTGCAAAGAGCCCGTGAACTGGGGGCGGGTGGACTTCTGGTGTCGCCTGGTCTCACGGGTCTGGATGCGGTGCGGGAAATTTCGGAGCGGACAGAGGGAGAACTGCCCATCTTTACGCACCCCGCTTTTCTCGGAAGTTACGCTCTCACCCGCCAGGGCATCGCCGCCGACCTGCTGTTCGGCACTTTCATGCGCATGGCGGGAGCGGACGCCACGATCTTTCCCAACTGCGGCGGTCGTTTTCCCCTTTCGAAGGAGGATTGCCTGGGGATTGCGGCGGCCTGCAGAGAGAATCCGGAAAACTTCGAGCCCATTTTCCCCGCCCCGGCCGGCGGGATGGAACTGGGAAACATCGACGACATGAGGCGGACCTACGGCGACGACATGCTGGTCCTGGTGGGAGGAGGGCTTTTCACCTGCGGCGGCGACCTCGTCGAAAACTGCCGGCGTTTTCGCGCCGCGCTGGAGCGGTGAACGCGCTTCACCGGCTGGCGGACAGCCTGTTCTCTTTGTCGAAGGGGCTTCAATGCTCCATTGACAGAAAGACCATATGTTTTGCGGCAGAATATGATAAAATCTCATTTTGCGAATGTGCGTTTCCAAAAAGACTCAATATATAAAGGAAGATGGTTGGTTTGATTCAGAGACTGAGAACGCAGATGCGGTTGATTATGGGCATAATTGTAGTGGCTTTTCTCCTGTCCACGTTTTTGATGTACGAGTCCGGAGGATCCCGGCGTCGCAGGCCGTCTCCATCCGAAGACGGACGTCTGGAGGATTACGTGGTCGCTGAAGTGAACGGGCAGGATCTGCTGCGCTCCATGTTGGACCGGCGGGTGGCCCTGTACATCGAACAGACGGGATCCAGAGAAATTGCCTCCGGAGACTGGCCTTACATTTATCAGGCGGCGCTCAACCAGTACGCGGTGGAGCTTCAGTTGAACAAAGAAGTTAAAAACAGCGGAATCTCCATCAGCAACGCCGAAGCGGAGCAGGCGGTCAAGGATTACGCGGATCAGGCTTTCCCCACCAGAGAGGCTTTTTATCAGTCTCTCGAACGTTCCGGGAAAAAACTCGCGGATTACCAAAAAGACGTGGCCGCGCAAATGGCGATTCAGAAACTGATCCAATCCGTCATCGAAGGGATCACGGTCAGCGAGGACGAGACCGTGGAGTTCTACGACTCGACAAAGGATTTCCTCTTCAAACAGCCTGCGGGAACCATGGTCAGCCTGGCTGATTTCACCTCCAGAGACGCGGCCGAAAAGGTGAGAGCTCTGCTCGTCTCCGGTACAGAGTGGGCCGCCGCGACCTCGGGTGACGTAACGGCTTCCGCGGATGTCATCAGAATTACGCCGGAGCCGGTTTTTGTTCCGGATTCCGTGTTCGATGGACGTCTGGCGCCCATGAAAACTCTCGCCATTGGGGAAATCAGCCCCGTGTTCGAAGCCGCCAGCGACGACTATGCCGTTGGCATAAAGAACGAAGTCGTGGCTGAAAAGGTCACGCCCTACAACGAGGTCAGCGCCGATCTTCGCCTCATGCTTCAGCAGAGAAAGGAACGCGAGGCGGTGGACAATTTTTCACAGCGCCTGCTCTCCGAGTCCCGGATCGTCATTCACGACAATTCCCTGTTCCCGGCCGCTCCGGTGGTTCTGCCCGTGAGCGAAAACACGCAGAGCGGCGATGTGGCATCAGGGGATGTTTCAAAGGATTCTTCCGTCGCGCCGACCTCCGCGGATTCACCCCTTTCCGCCGATACCGCCGTCGTCAGCGGGGATTGATCGGACACTGGAAGAAGTCCAAGGTTGACAGAAAGCGTTTAGACGCTATAATATCCCGCGTGTGTTTGTGAAGGTGAGTTGGCCGAGAGGCTGAAGGCACTCGCCTGCTAAGCGAGTATAGGGGCTAAAACCTCTATCGAGAGTTCGAATCTCTCACTCACCGCCATAGATGCGGAAGAACGCGGCAGTAGCTCAGCTGGATAGAGCGAAGGCCTACGGAGCCTTAGGTCGTGGGTTCGAATCCTGCCTGCCGCGCCATTTTTCCAAATAGAACGTGCGGATGTTATTTTGATATTTGTCATGACATATTTATATGGGAATGATGTTTTGATCTTTAAATTTCAAATTTGAAGAAAACCCCGTTTTTGGACGGGGTTTATTTTTATCTGCTCGTGCCAGTCTGAAGTTCATATAAATTTTAAAGCGAGGGTGAAAACGATGGTGTTGCGCAATTTCGATGAACTGGTCGCAAAAGTGAAGGGCTTTACCCGTCCATGCAGGGCGATCGTGGCTTCCGCGGCGGATGAGCACTCCCTGGAGGCCATATTTCACGCGCAAAAAGACGGGCTTGTGAACCCCGTTCTGGTGGGCGATAAAACACAAATCTCCGAAATCCTCTCGAAGCTGGGCGTCGTGTTATCCCCGGACGACATTTACGACGTCCCCGACGCGGAAGAAGCCGCGAAAAAAGCCGTGTCTCTCATCCGTGAGGGCAGAGGCGACTTTCTCATGAAGGGCAAACTGGAGACGGCCCAGATGCTGAAGCCGGTCGTCAACAGGGAAACCGGCATCGGCACGGGCAGGCTGATGTCCCATTTCGTGATTTTTCAGTCGCCTCGCTACTCTAAACTGCTTGTCGTGACGGACGGGGGCATGGTGACCTACCCGACTCTGGAACAAAAAAAGGGAATCATTGAAAATACGGTCGAAGCGCTGAGGGTACTGGGATACGAGAAGCCGAAAGTAGGAATTTTGGCGGCCGTGGAAAAACTCAATCCCAAAATGCCGGAGACCCAGGACGCCGATACGCTCGCCCGGATGAGCCGCGAAGGAACGATCAAAAACTGCGTCGTAGAAGGCCCCATTTCCCTGGATCTGGCGCTGGATCCCGAAGCCGCGGCGCTGAAAAACTACAAAAGCCCCGTCGCAGGCGACGCGGACGTCATCATCGTCCCCAACATCCACACGGGCAACGCGCTGGGCAAAAGTATCGTCGTCCTCGGCGGAGGTCGCATGGCGGGCGTCGTTTTGGGGGCTCGGGTTCCCATCATTTTGACGTCGAGAGGGTCTTCCCCGGAAGAGAAATACTTGTCACTGGTGCTGGCGGCCGCTATTGCAAACGGCTAGCTCTGAGGGGGCGCGGGCCCTGTGGGGATTCCGCGCCCCTGCTTTCTCAGGCGATCACTCTCGACAGCATTCGCACAATGTCGAAGCCGTCCCACACGACGTCAATATCCATCGCCCGACCCACAGGAACGACTCTGTCGATTCCCCTCAGACGATTTTGCAGCACAAAGCCCCGCAGTTCATCCTCGTTCATTCCAAACTGCGTCAGCGTCTGGTACTTATCCGTCACCACCGCGGCCAGTTCATCCAGATTTTTCAGGCGATACTCGTAAAAATATCCGCCCCGGCCGCGAAGATTTTCAATCGGGCCCCGCAGAGCCTTCAGCTCCGCCCGGTAAAGCAGGTTGCCGTCGCGCCGCACTCCGACAAGCGTCTCCAGTTCCAGAGCATCCTCGCACATCCGCGCGTATTTTTCCACCGCAACGGCGGTTTGCAGTTCGTAACGTTCTGACGCGCAGACCAGTGCGGCATCCCAGAAGCGCCCCCGGGCCTCCTCGCTGTCGTTTATCCATAAAATCAGCTGCGGAGAGGAACAGGCGTTTTGATCCATCAGCCAGGTATCGTTGAAAAAATGCTCCGCCAGCCGTGAAAGCCCGTTTTCGTCCGTGTCGAGTATCGCTTTGCCATTGATGACGCACAGAGAATATCGATCCGCAAAAGTCAGATCCACGCAGCGCGGTTTTGTCCGCAGTCCGCGAATCTCCGTCACAGTGCCGTCGCCGCCCCAGATCATCCGTGCGTCCGCGATTTCGCAGAATTTCGCCGTGATCTCGTTTTGCGCGGGATAACGGACAAAGGCCGTACGTTCCTCTATTTCGGGAAAATCCCTCAGCGCGCCCCGCAAAATGTTGCAGATGATTTCAATTTGCGGATATTCTTTGCCTGGCAGCCGGACGACACTGGCGTTCCCCGCAAGAAGCGCAAAAAGCCACGAAAAGGCGAAATTGACCGGAATATTCGAGGGCGCTACATGAAAACACAGCCCACGCCCCAATCGAAACTCCGTGCTTCCGAAATCCGCCTTCAGGCGGCCGATATTGCCTTTTCTGCACCAAAAAGCCAGCGCCGCCACATCGGGGTAACGTCTCACGTCGCCGAATTTCGTCAATTTTTCGGAAAGCGCCTCGACAAAACGGCAGATGTCGTCGGAATACGTCTGCATGGGAATATTGGAGATATTTTCAGAACCGATCACGTATTCAACGTCGCTCATACGTATCGCTGCACCCCCGTATTTCGGCGCCTTTCACTCTGCCGTACACCCTGAAATACTTCCCCGCCCGTCCGCAGGGACAGTCGTCCACTCCAAGCAGTTCACCCTCGTCCTCTGTCAGGAGCCTGTGACCGGGGTAACTCGTGGGCAGAAGAGAAGCGCACTCGATCAGGCCCCGTTTTTGTTCGACCGGAGCGAAGTTCTGCCCGTCCAGAATCCGGATGTCCGAAAAGACGGAAGCGTGAAGATGTCCCTGTTCGCATTCCATGAAGATGGATCCTGTCTGCTCCACCATGCCATAGTAGTTGCAGACCCGGCCAATGCCCGTGACGTCGCGCACAGTCTGTTTGAATCGTTCGTTGTCGACGCTCTGGTCCGCCATCTTCTTCCAGCCTCCCCCATGAACGAGGATGCCCTCGAAGGCGAGCGTCTCTTCTCTGCTGACGAGAGCCTGAATGAAATGCTGCCAGATCATGAAGGTAAACCCGAATAACAGAACATTTTCTCCTTCATGCTTTTTGGAAAAATTGTCGATGATCGTCATATCCGGTTCCATGTTCTCGTCCAGCGCCCAGGTGAGATCGCGCCCCAGCATGGAAAAACCGAGAATACCCGCGCCTCGGGCGGAAAACATGTTGCGGTCCTTCAGCACGGCGGGAGAATCCACGATCAGCATCGGCAGGCGCGTCTTGCCGATAAATTGAGAAACGATCTTCGAGAGGGCTTTGCTCTGCCGCGCCGAGGTGTCCCGGTCGAGGAAGATCCTTGAAACCGCCTGTCCGGTGGTGCCTGAGGAGGTCATCGTTTTTATCACCGCTTCCCGCGGGACGCTCAGGAGTTCGTACTCCTTGAAGAGACGCACGGGCAGAGGAGAATCTCTTCCCGCAACGTCGGTGATGCGCCGGTACGCCTCGCAGTTGTCTCGATGATGATCGGTGAGTTCGGAAAGGGCGCTTCGGAAAAACGCGTCCTTTTCGTCCCGCTTCATCCCAAACACCGGCAGTTCAAAGATTTTTTGATAGTCGAGCAAAGGTCATCATTCTCCTGATTTAACAGCATGTTTGTCTGTCACAGCATACAAAACTGCCTCGTCCAATACCAGCGCGCCTGGATGCAGGCGAAAATAAAAACGATACTCCGGGACAAGACTCTTAATATACTGTGGGATTGTTATTAAATCATCAGGCTTATGATAAGCGCATATGGCCAACACCGGCTCATTTCGCAGAATAGTCTCGCGCGCGCCTTTAAGCGCAGAAAGTTCGGCGCCCTCAATATCCATTTTGATCAGACTGACAGGACTGGTTTTGTCTACAAAATTATCCATTTTCTCTACTTCAATCGTCAGATTGCCATTTTCAGAGATCATATTACCCATTTTGTTTCCACAATCATCGACAAATTTAACCACTCCGGAATAATCCGCACAACCTTTTTGCACGATTTCGATATTTTTCAGCCTTTCACGTTCGATATAGGCCTGTAACGCGACAAGGTTTGAAGGTGAAGGTTCAACAGCAATGATTTTATTATAGTTTGGATAAAACGTTATAAACTTTGCAATCGTATCGCCTGTATAAGCGCCACAGTCCACATAGACAATATCTCCCCTCTGGGTAAATATTTCCTGTTGAAAATACTGAGGGGCTTTTATATATGGAACCAAATAACTTCCGTTATAAGTAAGTTTCCCTTTTAAATAAGCCAACATGCTTTTGACGGAGAGTTCATCCTGTTGCCACGACAACGTTTCTTCGAAGAGGGCAAGGTGTTCTTCCAAAAAAGAATGGCTTATACTTTCATTCCTGGTTACTCCGACTATGGAGAACATTTTTGCCGCATGTTTAAATTGAGGCGGAATCTCAAGAGAATGTAAAAATGAATGCCCCAGTAATAAATTATATTTTTCATACAGTCCATCGATTTCTTCAGAGAAGAAGACCGTTCCTTCCTTCTCAAAACCTCGATCTACTGCAAATACATAATTATGTATGTTATTTTTTGACAGGAGTTCTGCAAGTCTGGACGCTCTCACTCCTGCCCCGTAAATAACCAAAGGGAGAGACGATTTTGCAAGATATTCCAACGTACTTTCATCATTATTTTCTCTTAATTCCAGCAGACTTTTTAAAGAATCTTTCACTTTTGCACCTCCAGGTTTGAATACAAAACCTTTCCTGCTTCGTTTCTCGGTATCGCGGCAATGTGGAATACCTCGAAAGCGGCCCGGTTGATCCCCATAATCGACGCGATGTAACTGTGCAGTCCGGCCGTGTCCTCGCTGGTGGTATAAATGCGCATATGGTCGTCCTCTCCGACGCAGGCCGCCTCGTAGTTTTTCTTTTTCAGAAGCTCTTCAACCTCGACCAGGTTGACGCGGCTGCCGTAGAGCTTCAAAAATCGTTTTTTGCGCCCGACGATGTAATAATAGCCGTCCTCGTCCCGTCGCGCCATGTCGCCTGTAAGGAGGACTCCGCCGCGCTCGTCGCCCTTTATCAGATCTTTTCCCGATTCCGCGTAACCGAGGGTGACGTTTTTTCCCTTATAAACAAGCTCGCCCACAACATCCGGCGCCATGATCTCTTTTCCGTTGACGTCGATCAGAGAAAATTCGCCGCCGGGAATGGCGATCCCCATGCTGCCGTACTTTTCGAGAGATTTTTCATGAGGCAGATAGGACATCCGCGCCGTGGCCTCCGCCTGGCCATACATGACAACAAAGTGCTTTCCTTTGTCGAGCGCGTATTCAGCAAACTTTTTATGCAGCTCCGGCGACAGTTTTCCCCCCGCCTGCGTCATCGTACGGAGCGTCGGCAGATCCATACGGAAAAATCGAAGTTTTTCCAGCATTTCGTAAGTGTAGGGAACCCCACCGAAGGACGTTGCTCCATGATTTTTGAGCAGCTGCCAAAATTCCTTCTGCATCAGCGCCTTTTGCGTCAAAATGATCGAAGCGCCCACGTACAGATGGGTGTTCACGATGGACAGACCGTAGGTATAGCTCATGGGAAGCGTCGTAATGGGGCGCTCCGTGCTGTCCAGTTCCAGATACCGCACGATGGATTCGGTGTTCGCCCGAATGTTGGCGTAACTTTGACGCACAAATTTGGGGCTGCCCGTGGAGCCGGAAGTGGTGAGCAGCAGGCCCAGTTCTTCATAAAGCGGAAAAACCTTCGTGAAAGGCGTTTTCAGCAAAGAATACCCCACTGAGGAGTACCGCTCCGCACAGGAGGGAAACTCCTCCGCCATGCCGGAGGGAAGCCAGAGATAATCGGGCTGATATGTGTCGATCAGCGATGCGAGAAGTCCTCTGTCCATGTGAGCGTCCAGCATGACCGGTACGATGGAGTGGTCGATGAACGCCGCGTAGCCAATCAGCGAGCCCGGTTCGTTGGAGCACAGATTGAACACGAGACAGCGGCCCGATTTTACATTTTCCGCAAGTTTCCCGCACTCGCCGTCCAGCCAGGAATAGGAATAATTCTTCCCGCCCTCGTCGATAATCGCCGTATTGCCGGAAAAAGCTTTAAAGTTCCACATCGTACTTTTTCAGGATTTCCCTGCCTTTCTCGAAAGAGCTGAAAATTTAGGTTTCTTTTACTTACATTACTAACAGAATATGCTTCTTTTCCAGAATTTAATTTTCGACAGTTATTTTTTTAAAAATTTTTCAACTCTACATGCTATTGATTCTGCATTCAGACCATATTCTTCAAGAAGGTATGTATGTTCTCCTGATTTGCCATATGCATCAGGGAGTCCTATTATCAAATGAGGAGGAGCATCTTTTAATCCAGATTTATATTCAGCAACGGCGCTTCCCAAACCCCCGATCACGCTGTGTTCTTCTACAGTAATAAGAGAAAGTCCAGCCGTAATTGCTTCATCTATAGCGCCGGTATCCAGAGGTTTTACTGTATGCATATCTATCACCGCAACGGAAATACCTCTGCCTTCCAAAATTTCAGCTGCGATGAGACATTGTGACAACATCATCCCATTCGTAAAAAACACAGCATCATTGCCGTTTTTAAATTTGATTGCTTTTCCAATCATAAAGTTAAAATCTGAGTCAAATACAACAGGATTATTAACTCCTCCTGATAATCTTATATAAACAGGTCCCTCATGCTCAGACGCCGCAAATACACATTTGAAAATTTCTGCTCCATCAGACGGACATAGAACTGTTATATTTGGAATAGAACGCATAATTGAAATATCTTCAAGTCCATAATGAGAGGTGCCCAAATGCGCCATAGCAAGTCCACTGCCTAATCCAACAGCTTTTACATTCATTTTCATGTATCCCATGTTCATACGAATTTGCTCACATGCTCGCATTGTCACAAAGGGGGCAAAGGACGTAACAAAAACAACGGCGCCTTCTTTGGCCATGCCCGAAGCAATTCCTATAAGATTTTGTTCTGCTATTCCAACGTTGATACATCTGTTCGGAAATGTTTTTTGGAGACGCGCCAATCCTGAAGAAGTAACAAGATCGGCAGACAGTACAAATATGTCTTCTCTTTGAGACACAAGATCGAATAAAGCCGCTCCCAACGTGGCACGGGCACCCATTCGCGCCCATATTTTGCATTTCGCCTCTGTGATCTCAAACATTCGCTTTGTTCTCCAATTCTGTCAAAGCCTGTTCATATAAAGTTTTCGTCAGTCTGTTGTGATGCCATTCAATACTGTTTTCCATAAATGAAATACCTTTGCCCTTGATTGTTTTCGCTATAACCACTTTGGGGCATTCTGATTCATTCTGCGAAGAAAAAGCGGAGTAAAGCTCTTTCATATCATGTCCATCGACTTCAGCTACATTCCATCCAAAAGCAGAAAATTTTTGAGCAAAAGGCGTTAAGTCAACGATATTTGCACTATTCCCATCAGACTGCATTCCATTTGCATCAATGACGACTGTAAGGTTTTTCAGCTTAAATTGAGCGGCCATCATTACAGCTTCCCAGACTGCCCCTTCATTGCATTCGCCATTCCCTAAAATTACATATACCTTATAAGATTTCTCCTGAAGTTTTCCATAAAGCGCTATCCCACACGCCATCGATAATCCCTGTCCCAGGCTTCCGTTCGACGATTCAATTCCCAGTTTTAAATTCATTACGGGATGCGCAACCAACGCTGTCCCATTTTGTTGGAATGTCTTTAAGAGAGTTAAAGGGAAAAAACCCATTTCTGCCAAAATCGCATAGTATGCCAGAACCCCATGTCCTTTACTCAGTATAAAGCGATCTCTTTCCAGTAAAAGGGGAAATTGGGAATTGAAATGTAAAATCTCTCCATAAAGAACAGCGAGTATTTCCACCAGAGACAAAGCTCCTCCCAAATGAGCATTGCCTCCACATTGGTATGCCATTTCTATGATATGAAACCTTACTTTATTTGCTATCTTTAAAAGTCGTTCTTCATCCAATACGACATCGCTCCTCAATCAAATTGATATAATGCCTGTTATTCAAATATTTACTTCATATTTTAACAAAATTTCTCTTCCCTTTTCATATGAAGAGAAATCGATAATATCATCCGTGTCGAGCATGATGTCAAAAGTTTCTTCCAGAATTGTCATAAGTCCCATATGGCCAACAGAATCCCATTCTTCGATGGACTGATATTCAAGAGATTCCACCTTGATCTCCGGCGACAGCCCAAATGCTTTCACAAAACATTCCCTGTATTTTTCCTGGTTATCCATCTTTTTTTATCACTCCATCAATATATGTACATTTTCGGCAACTTTTCTTTATCTGTAGTGTATTTCTTATCTTTTTTACGCGTAAGAGCATCTGTCAAAAACATACTTCAAAAACGTCCTTCGCTCCGGCATCATAGATACGATCCATCAAATAATCAGACATTCACACTTTCATTGATGCAGTTATTCGTCTGATGGTCATGCAATACCTCCATCTACACGAATAATTTGTCCTGTAATATAAGAAGATAAATCTGAAGCCAAAAACAGTGCAACTCCTGCTACTTCTTCTGCTGTTCCATAACGTTGCATGATTGACTGATTTATGATATTTTGTACAGTTTCTTCATCAGAAGTTCGACTCATTTCCGTATTTATAAGTCCAGGTGCCACTGCATTTACACGTATCCCAAATTCTCCAAGCTCCAAAGCAAGTTTTCGCGTTGCTCCTATCATCGCAGCTTTACTTGAGACATACTCAAACTGTTCCGGAATAATATCCATACCCGAAATTGACGCCATATTAATTACGCTTCCGGATTTTGTTCTTGTCATTATCCTTGATATATATTGTGTAAATTCCATCTGAGCAAAAAAATTAATATTAAACAATTCTTTCATTTTAGATACAGGAGTCATAGAAAAAGAAGATCTCTCAGAGATCATACCTGCATTATTTACCAGTATATCCACTGTTTTTCTCTCTGCTGATATTTGTCTTACAGCCATCTTCATTGCGGTAGAATCATTCAAATCAAAACGAAGTAATTTTATCCACACCCCGCATGATTGTTCCAATGTCTTTGCCCAAGCTTCATATTGAGCATCCTGAGTACGAAAACATGCCCAAATGTTTGCTCCATTTTTAGCGAACATTTCTACTATACTTTTCCCAATACCTTTTCTGGCGCCAGTGATTACTGCGTTTTTATCTTTCAAAAGCATTACTTTTATTCCACCTTCTAATTATGTTTTACATAGACATAATTTATATCATCAAAATAATATTTTAAAAAAACATGGTTTTTTACAGTACTCACATTATTTGAAGAAATATAAGAAGAAGTTTGTTTTCCATCTCTCTTTTTTGTCTCTATAACTGGGTAATATGCAGTACCAAGCCCCAAGCCTCCCTGTTTAAAGCCGCTATACATTCCTGACAGAAACGGAAAATAGACCCCTTCGCCCAAATCTTTGAACGTGAAAAAACCGATGCTCTGATCTTTATAGATCAGTTTGTAAAGATCGCAGCCTCGTTCGATTTCGTCGCCAATCCAGCCAATATAGCGATTGGCGGCCTGTTTCGGAGAAAACGCGGGGTCGAGGTAAACCCGATCCGTAT